>JAIRTK010000151.1 GCA_031254955.1 Opitutaceae bacterium | reverse complement strand
GGGTGGGTGTGGGGTGGGAGGGAGAAACAGGCCTATTCCTGCTTTTGCGCGCGGGGGCGCGCCCGGTCCGTGGCAGGCGCTTTCTTTTCGGCCCGCAAGTGATGGATTTCGCAGCCGGCAAGAAGAAAGGCGCCGTGGGCGTAGTCCGCAAAATCCTCCTCATTCACCGGGCCGGGCGCCATCGCCACGAGTTGCGCGTAACCGAGGCGCCCGTCGTCCGAGACATGCGTCACAAGGCTCTCCCATGCTTTTTCGGCGGCGGGTTGAAAAGTGGCGCGGTCCAGCCAACCCCGGTTCACGCCGGCGGCGAATGCATAACAAAACAAGGCCGTGCCGCTCGTCTCGGGCACGGGGAACCACGCCGGCTCCGTCATCGAGGGGCACCAATGCCCGGCGGGCTGCTGGCAGGCCGCCACGCGCGCGGCCAGCTCTTGGAATAATTTTATATAACGCGGACGCGCCGGGTCGTTTTCCGGTATATATTCCAGCACGCGGACAAGCCCGGCCAGCACCCAGCCGTTGCCCCGCGCCCAAAAGATTTTGCCGCCGGACGGTGTTTTTTTCCGCGCGGGGAATTGTGATTCATCGCGGAAAAACAATCCCTCCTCCTTGTCGCGGAGAAACTCGACCGCGTCCCAATATAAAACATGCATCAGCTCCCGGTAGCGCGGGTCGCCGCCGAGCGCGGACATGCGCGCGAGAATGGGGGGCGCAAAATAAAGCGCGTCGCACCACCACCAGAGATTGCGCCCGGTGAAAGGCCGGCGGGCATCTTTCCAGCGTGGATTCACAAGCTCCTCGCGGAGTATTTCCGCGCGGCCAAGATAGTCCCCGAGTTTTGTTTTTATATCGGCGATGCGCCGCGGCTCCGGGTCGAGCGCGTAGAGAGCGAGGTAGTTGTTCGCGGCCGCAATGCCGTCGGCATGGAGATGGTATTTTGAAACGTTCCACCTGGCCGCCCCGGCCCACGCGGTCGCGTCATCGAGATAACGGGCTTCGCCGGTGGCGGCATGAAGCGCGATGACGCCCATGAAAAACGTGCCGCTTTTCCAATTGGCGCGCATTTTCCCGTCGTAGGCGCGCAGCTGGAACGCGGCGACTTTTTCGAGAAGCGGACGGATGTCCGCCGGCCCCGATTCGGCGGCGGCGGCGGCGGTTTTTTCGACGGGCGCGGCGGCGGTGTCCCCGGTGGAATATTCGGCCAGATGGCGATTCCATGCGGCGGCGTCGGGGATGCGCCCGGCGCGCGTCCATGCAAAGCCCGCGTGATAGGAAACGCGTCCGGTGTCATCGGTTTTAACCAAGGCAATGGCATGGCCGGAATCGCGCCTGTCCGCGCTCATTTCAAACATGCGAATGACCCGCGACGGCGCAATGACAACGCCGGTGCCGACGCCCGCGCCGTCAATCGTCTCCCAGCAGCTCATCCAGCCAGCGGCGGGCGCCAGCGTGGCGCGCGCCTTGCCGTCATGCGTGGTCACGCCGATGGCGATTTCCTGGCCGCGCAGGGGTTTTCCCGCCTCGCTGAAATCCGCGTCCACGCGGAAAAGCTGGCTGCCGGCCTGGATTGTAATGGTTTTGGCCTCGTCGATTTTTCGCCCGCCGAGGTCGTAGCTATAATAAAGTCTGAACACGGTCCTGTCCGGCTCGTCCGAAATCTTCTCCCAGCGATTATATACATTGGAAAGCACCATGCGGCCCTCGTGCCAGAGGGCGAGTCCGCCGCAGCCGCGCGACGAGCCGACGTGATAGGGATCATAGCCTTCGCCGTGGTCCTTGTGATAACTTTTCCCCCGCGCGGCGTCGCCATACCATTTGTCAATGACGGGGTAATCGACGCGCTTGAACCAGCAGTCGATGCCGCTGTCCTCGGCGCCCTTTTTCAGAGGAGGGCCATAGGCGCGAAACGCCACCCGGTCGTTCTCCCACGCGAAATCGCCTTTGCGCTCCGGCACATGACGCGCGAAAGTTCGCGCGGGCGGCGGCGGCGGCGCGGCGGGCTTGAGCGCGGCGGGAATCGCGCCTCCCGCCGCCGCGACGGCGGGCGCGGCGCGCTCGGGGCGCACCACGAGGCGCGGCGTCTGTCCCGGCGCGAAATCGGCGGACGCCTCGCGCGCCCAGCCATTGTGGAAGGGGTAGCGCGTCTCGCCGACGCGCACCGGCCCGCCGCCGGGGGCCGCGAAGACTTGCGTGTCCCCGTCGAGCGAGACCGAGACGGCCTGCTTTTCGAGACGGATGGCGGGCTGCCGCGCGCCATCATCGGCCAGCACGGGCCACACATAACGCAGCGGGCCGTTGTAGCCGTCAACCGCGCCGCTGATTTCAATCGCGCCGGGGGTGATTTTATAATTTTCCTCCACGCGCCCGACCCCGCCGAAGTCGCCTTCATATATGATTTTGAAACGCACTTCGCCGGGCGTGGCGGCCTGCTCCTCGACCTCGACCTTCTTGACGTGATCGCGATGATAGTTGGCGAGCGCATCCCATTTGTCCCCGTCGCGGTCTTTCCACGAGAGGCCGATGGCAAGCGCCTTGCGCGGGCCGGCGGGATACCGGGGCCGGTCGCTTTTGCGATTCACGCTGTCGCCCGGCCCGAGCTGCGGATTGAAATTCGCGTAGTGGACGCGGTTGAGACCGAGCACGTTGTAACGAGGGTCAGGCGCCGTGTTGATTTGTATATACGCGCCCCCGGCGTTGGCAATGATTTGAGGAAACTCGGGACGCAAATTGACGATGAAGCCGCCCAGTTCGGCGGGGGTGATTTGTTCGCGGACACCGGCTGTTTTTTGCGCCTGCTGCCAGGCGATTCCCAGCAGGGCCATCGGCATCAAATTATATGAAGAGTAGCCCGAATAAACCTCAAAGCCGTGCTGTGTTTTCGGGTCGAAACGGTTTTTCACAATCCAAAGCTCCCCGCTCGGACGCTGCCAGCGTCGCATGGAGGCGAAAGCCAGCCGCGCCGCGCGTTTATACACGCCGGCGAGAAACGCATCGCCGGCGCGCGCGGCCTTGGCGGCGTAAAGCTCGAAGGTGAGGACCTCCAGCGACTCGTTCCACTGATGATGCGCGCTGCGCCCGCCACTGGGCAGTTCCCCCGCCGGTGATTCGAGAAAGAGGCTGGTGATCGCGCCGCGGTCAATCAGGGGCGCCGCCCGGTCGGCGCACATCCCGCGCCAGCCGGCCTCCAGAATCACCGCGAGAAAAGCGCGGGGAAAAAGATCATAGCACATGACGCCCTCGATTTTCTTCGACGGATTCCAGTCTCTATACAAACCCCACGGCGACCGGAAATGCCCGCCCTGCGCGGCCAGGCTGTGGTCAATATAAGAGGCGTCATCGCGAACGCCCGCCAGCTTGAGCATGGCCTCGCCGGCGAGCGCCTTCACGTTCCAGTTGCTCAAACCGGGCTGGCCGCGATACAACGTCCACGGCTCGAGGGACGCGAGTTGCTCTTTCCAGCGGGCCGCCTGTCCCGGCGCCGCGTGCCGGGCCAGTATCGGGAGGGCATGGGCGAGGAAAAAGGGATAAAAGTCCTGATGGTTGTCAGCCGCCTTGTTGCCGGCCAGGGACCGCACCGCCCAGTCCATCGCGCGCAACGCGGGCGCGCGCAAATCGGCGCGCCCGGCGTGCTCGACCAGCATCGCCGCCGCCAAGGCATAACAGGGGGTTGCGTATTGGGTCTCCTTTTGGCGATAGGGATCCCTGATCGCGCCGTTCTCATCCTGATGCTTCGTGAAATAATCAACATTCCCGGCGATGAGGCGCAGATAATCCGCGTCCTCAATGCCGGAGGGCGGCGGCGCGTCCAGCTTTCGCGCCCGTTCGAGAAACCGGCTTAAAAGCGGGGCCGTCGGATTTTCTTTCAGGAAGCCGTCTCGCCATTGATTGCGCAAAACACGCGGGGCTGGGGCGGGAGCCTCGGCGGAAACCGTGCCGGCGGGGAAGCCGGTGGCCGGCAGGAGCGCGGCCAGCAAGACCGCGAGGGGGAATATCTGGTTTGATTTCATAATAGGACTATTGTATCGGCCCGGTTTTTTCCCTCTTTGAGGGAATGCGATTCAAACTAAAGCCACACCTTCTCTCTTAATCGTTCTCGTTATCGTTCTCGGTGTTTTTCTCTTTCTTATACCCTTTCCCAGTGAAAAGCACACTTTAGAAGCAAAGCCATGTAGGGGCTTCGCTTGCGAAGCCCGTTGCTGGAGCACGGCCTTTGCTGGAGCACGGTTATCAAGCCGGGCGTCGCAAGCGACGCCCCTACAAAAATGTGATTTTCATTGGGAATGGGTATTATTTCTTGCCCGCGATTTCCAGGCGCACCACGACGGGGCGGTGGTCGCTGGCCTGCAGGACTTGCGGGCCATCGTAAATCCACGCCGCGCCTCCGACGACCGCGTCGCGCAGACCCGGCGACACGAGGATGTGGTCGAAACGCGCATAGGTGTCCTGCTTCGCCCAAAACAAAGTCCACACCTCGCCGCGCGTGTCCTCGGCCGGGAGGATGTCGGCGATGAGCGTGTCGCCGCGCCAGCTGAGCGCGCGCAAGGGGCGATTGGCGCGGGTATCGTTGCAATCGCCGACGAGCAGGAATCTCGCCTTTGCCGGATCGGGAAAAACTCTCAGCACCCGGTCGCGGACCGCCTCGGCCTCGGACGCGCGCCGGATGGCCGACTCAGGATCGTCCGGGCGGTTGGTATAACGGCTTTTCAGATGCGCCACGAAAATCGTCACAACCTCGTCCTCCGCCGCCGGCGCGCCAATCGCGCCCGCCGAGACCCGCACCTCCAGCAGGCCGCGCTTCACAAAATCCTGTTTGCCGAAATAGCCGAAACTCAAATCCGAGTGCCGCCCCACCGACACAAACGGACGCTTCGACAACACCGCCACGTGCCGGTCGGCATCCTGCGCGTCGAGCACGATGCCGTAAGGATAATCGACCCCGTCGCTTCGCAGGTCGCGCTGCAACTCGTCGAGAAACGACTGCGGCCCCATTTCCTGCAACGCGAGCACATCGGCGCCGAGCGCCTTGATGACGGCGCGCAACGCATCTTTTTCGGACTCGGGTTTCGGATACTCCTTTTTGTATTCACCGTCCGCCATGCGGCTCTCCAGCGTGTAATTTCTCACATTGTAGGTCGCGACGGTGAGCTTGCCGGCGAGGGCGGACGAAAAAAAACATCCCCCGGCAATAATTCGGACAATATAAAAAAGACAATGCATGGGCGTCCGGGATTTCATATTCCATCATCCAAAAGCATGTTTTTTAAAATCGTTTCACCCACTGCATAATCCTCGTTCCATGAACTTTCCGGGGCCTCGAATACAGCAATATACAAAGCCCCCGTGCCGTCGTTTGCAATTAGCAGATGGTATGTTTTTATGTTTTTCAATGGCGTGCGCGAATCGACATGCAAAAACGCGAATGCGTCGAATGCCCCCTGCTTCCATCTCTTTCTTTCCAGAGGCGGGTGTGTTTGCGAAAATGATTCAACAAATTGCGCCGCAAAAGCCGATGGGGTGACATTTCTTTTCTTCTGCAAATCGCGAATGCAATTCAGCGAAAGGCCTGTTCTGTATGAATCTTTTTTTGATTCGATGCGTTCTTTTGACACGAAAAAGGCATCCGCCCCGCCCTCTTTCACCTCTTTGTAATGCCACCCCGCCGGCTTCAATAGGGCGCCTTTTATTGGAGCCAGCCATTGCCATTGAAAACCAGGAGGCGGTGGCGGCAATTGTTGAGGCTCTTGGGCGCACACCCATAATACGGGGAGGAAAATCAAAAGAAATATCCGTATGGATTTTATATGATTATTAATCATGGCGTTTTCGATGTCGTCGTTTGACTGCCTGTCAACGCCGCCTCGCGCTCGACCAGCGTGGGATGCGAATAATAAAACCCGCTGAACCACGGATGCGGCGTGAGGTTGCTCAGGTTTTCCCGCGCGAGCTTGCGCAGCGCGCCCACGAGCGGCGCGGGGCCGCCCATCACCTCGCGGGCAAAGGCGTCGGCCTCGTATTCATGCTTGCGCGAAAGCAGGTTGCCGAGCGGCGTGAGCCAGAACGTGACCGCGCCGCCGAGCAGCGCGAACAACAGGAACGCCGGCGCGAGATCGCCCGCGGGAAACCCGAACGCGGGGTTGAACCATGCGCTCCCGGCCAGCCACGCGATGAGCGCAAAGCCGCCCAGCATCATCGCAGCCGAGACCGCCAGCATTTTCGGGATGTGGCCGCGTTTGTAGTGGCCGACCTCGTGCGCCAGCACCGCCTCCAGCTCCTCGGGCGCGAGTTGCCCGATGAGCGTGTCGAACAGCACGATGCGGCGGAAACGTCCGAACCCGGTGAAGTAAGCGTTAGAATGCCCGGAGCGCTTGCTGCCGTCCATCACCTGGATGGTCGAGGCGCGAAACCCGGAACGCTCCGCCAGCGCCATCAGCCGCGTGCGCAGCTCGCCGTCCGGCAGCGGAGTGAGTTTGTTGAACAGCGGCAGGATGAACTTCGGGTAAAGCACGAGCATGAGTAGTTGGAAACCGAATACAAAAACGAATCCCCACGCCCACCACGCGCCGCCCGCGAGCCGCGCGAGCCAGAGCAACACCCAGAGCACGGGCGCGCCAATGACGACGGAAAGCGCGAGGCCCTTGATTTTGTCCGCCACCCACAGGCCGGGCGTGCTTTTGTTGAAGCCGAAACGCTGCTCCAGCCGGAATTGTCCCCACCAGTCCAGCGGCAGGGAAAAGAGGCTGAGCGCGATGCCGGCGCCGATGAGAAAAACCACGCGGCTCCACCAAAACCACGCGCCGACGGCGCCGACATCGTCAACGTACACGGGGCAGAGCGCGTAATAAACGCGCGGCAGCGCGCCGCTCAGCAGGAGCGCGGCCAGCACGAGCGCGTCCCACGCCAGCTCGACGCGCCCGAGCCGCCCCTTGGCGAGCGTGTAGGCGGCGGCTTTCCCGCTGGTGGCGGCGTCCATGATCGCGGCGACTGGGGCGGGCGGCGCGTCCGCGCGGCGGCGGACTTCGCGGCTGTTGAGCAGGCTGAGAAAAATTTCCGCCGCGAGACGCAGCGCGATGAGGATAAGCGCGAGGGACAGGAGCATGATGCGGCAGGTTGCCCGGTCTTTTTGCCGCTGGCCAAGGCAAAAACGAACCGGGGCGCAATCCGTGGTGCATCTCAAAGTTGTGTCACCGCAAAACCACGGGGAATCCGTTTTTGAATCGCTGCGCGGCGGAACGCCCCGCCCGTTCCTTGACCGGACGCGCTTCCGGCGCTGTGCTTCAGGCGCGTGCGACTACGCCTGCGCAGGCGGATGTGGGCGCTTCAGGTGTCGCGCTTCAGACGCCGCGCTTCAGTGCCCATTTGAATGCCCGTTGGAATAACCCCACGCTCTGCCCTTCTGCATGGGCGGGGAAGAGGGATTTAACCACGGAGACCCGGAGAACACGGAGGCCGGAGGGAGGTGTGTTCTCACGCAGAGATATGGAGACGCGGAGGCATGAGGACGCGGAGGTATGAAGCCGCAAAGCCGCAAAGACACGAAGACGCGAAGAGCGAGGCTCGGAGGAGCGAAGACGCGGAGAGTAGGTTTTATTAACTGAGGTTACGCGCTGCTGGTGTAGCGCAGGTTGACAGGTTTCTCGCTTCGCTCGGAACCCAACCTGCTGACGGGCCGAAGGCCCGCCCTGAAGCAGACTGGGTTTCGAGCGAAGCGACAGTCCGCCAGTCTGCGCTACGACAGAGGCGCCGCGTAATACCATTTCCCAGTGAAAATTACACTTTAAAAGCAGAGCTATGTAGGGGCTTCGCTTGCGAAGCCCGTTGCTGGTGCACGGTTATCAAACCGGGCGTCCCAAGCGACGCCCCTACAAAAGAGTGATTTTCATTGGGAATTGGTGTAACATCGGTTATTCAAAACAAAGGCTCTTCGCGTCTTTGCGCCTTCGCGTGAGAACTATCCGCCCTCCAGTCTCCATGTCTTCCGCGTCTTCGTGTCGTCCGTGTCTGCGTGTC
>JAIRTK010000049.1 GCA_031254955.1 Opitutaceae bacterium | reverse complement strand
GAAAGAAAAAACTCTCCGCCGGTTGGCGAAAGAGCGTGGAGGCAGGAGAAGCGGCATTTGCGTGCATGAGGGAAAGCCGCGTAGGAAAAGCAGGAGCCTCGTAAAAGCAAATATTTTTTTAACCAGAAAGCCCCATAAACATGTTGACTCCTCTTCGTCTCCCACGCCTCCGAACTGTCCAAAACCCGCGCCACCCTCGTCCGCTACCGCCCGGATGGCTTCCACGGCACCATCTTCGCCGCCGGCACCACCTACCAGCACTTCTTTAACTTTGCCCGCAACAATCGCTCCCGTTCAAACCAAACCCCGGCCCAACTCCTCGCCCTTAACGCCTCCCATCTCGACCCTCGTATCCTCCTTCTTCCTCCCCTCCTCCTTGATCCTCACACGGGGCAATATCTGTCTGCCCCCCGATTTTTTCGTGGGCGCGGCGTCCGTGAAAAATGAAACGGCCTGGCGCGAGGCCGGGCCGTTTGCGGTCAATCGCTACTGGCCGGATTTATTTGCCGCCGGCGCAGGCGGCGCAGGCGGTGGTGAAGAAGTCGTTGCCTTTGTCGTCCACGAGGATGAAGGCGGGGAAGTCTTCCACTTCGATTTTCCAGATGGCTTCCATGCCGAGTTCCGGGTATTCGAGGAGTTCGACTTTCTTGATGTTTTCCTTGGCGAGGATCGCGGCGGGGCCACCGATGCTGCCGAGGTAGAAGCCGCCGTGTTTCTTGCAGGCGTCGGTCACGGCTTGGCTGCGGTTGCCTTTGGCGATCATCACCATCGAGCCGCCGTGCGTTTGGAAGAGGTCAACGTAGCTGTCCATGCGTCCGGCGGTGGTCGGGCCGAAGCTGCCGGAGGCGCAGCCTTTCGGGGTCTTGGCGGGGCCGGCGTAGTAGATGGGGTGTCGTTTGATGTAGTCGGGCAGGTCTTCGCCTTTGTCGATGCGTTCTTTGAGTTTGGCGTGGGCGATGTCGCGTCCGACGATGATGGTGCCGTTGAGGGCGAGGCGCGTGGTGACGGGGTAGTTCGAGAGTGTGGCGCGGATGGCGTCCATCGGTTGGTTGAGGTCGATGCGCACGATGTTGTCGTCTTTGATGACGCGGTGCGCGGCGGGGATGATGCGGCCGGGGTCGGTTTCCATTTTTTCGAGCCAGATGCCGTCTTGGTTGATTTTGGCTTTGATGTTGCGGTCGGCGGAGCAGGAGACGCCGAGGCCGACGGGGCAGCTCGCGCCGTGGCGCGGGAGGCGGATGACGCGGATGTCGAGGGCGAAGTATTTGCCGCCGAATTGCGCGCCGATGCCGGTGGCTTGCGCCATTTTCAGGATTTTCGTCTCCATTTCGTGGTCGCGGAAGGCGCGTCCGTGTTCGTTGCCGGTGGCGGGGAGCGTGTCGTAGTATTTGGTCGAGGCGAGTTTGACGGTTTTCAGGCAGGTTTCGGCGCTGGTGCCGCCGATGACGAGGGCGAGGTGGTAGGGGGGGCAGGCGGCGGTGCCGAGGGTGCGCATTTTCTCGGCGACAAATTTTTCGAGGGTGGCGGGGTTCAGGAGGGCTTTGGTTTCTTGGTAGAGGTAGGTTTTGTTGGCCGAGCCGCCGCCTTTGGCGACGAAGAGGAATTTGTAGTCGGCGCCGGGCGTGGCGTAGAGGTCGATTTGCGCGGGGAGGTTCGTGCCGGTGTTGACTTCTTTATACATGTCGAGGGGCGCGGTCTGGGAGTAGCGGAGGTTGTTTTTGGTGTAGCATTCATAGACGCCGCGCGAGAGGTGTTCGGCGTCGTCGGCGCCGGTCCAGATGTGCTGGCCTTTTTTGCCGATGATGGTGGCGGTGCCGGTGTCTTGGCAGAAGGGGAGGATGCCTTGGGCGGCGATTTCGGCGTTCTTGAGCATGGTGAGCGCGACGTAGCGGTCGTTTTTCGAGGCTTCGGGGTCGTCGAGGATGGCGGCGACTTGCGCGAGGTGTTTGGGGCGCAGCATGAAGGAGCAGTCGTGCATCGCCTGTTCGGCGAGGTAGGCGAGCGCTTCGGGGGCGACTTTCACGAGTGTCTTTCCGTCGATGGTGATGGTGCTGACGCCTTCTTTCGAGAGGAGGCGGTAGTCGGTGTCGTCCGCGCCGAGCGGAAAGGTGTCTTGGTAGAAGAAGGGGGGAGTTGCCATGATAGGTCGTCGAGGTTGACAGGGTGGTTGCGGGACGGAAAGGGGAAAATAGGCCTGGAGGGTTGCGTCTTTTGATTATCGTTTTGAGTGAGGGGGGGCATCAGGCGGGCGTGTTTCACAGGGGTGTCGTCGCTGGTGGTGGCTCTTGCCTGCGCTCCAATCGCCGATTGGAGCGCTCCGCCCTCGCCCACATCTTCACCCGGCCTCCGCCGGGCGGACAAAAACAGTTGGGATTTCCCAGGCGTCCGGGGCGCGCTTCCGGAGGTCTCGGAGAGGCTTGCCGACCGGCTCCGCGTGGCTTCACTCGCGGCGAAAACGAGGTTGGCGGACTGGTCTGGGCAAGAGGAATGAGGGGATGTCACGACTTTGAATCGCATTCCTTATCAGGCTTTTTTGGAAAATCATAATTGCGCGGGGTGTTCTGGTATGCGAGGTTCGCGGGGCATGGACGGTCCGCCTATACGCGCTGCGATAATTGATTTTTTTGCCTATAAATACACAAATAGAGCCAATAATGGGCGAAACATGACATGGGTTAGCCAAAAACTGCGTGGTCGTGCTGCTTATTTTAACGTGCATAGGCGGCGCGTCCGTGGGGTTGGAGTGGCAGGGGCGGCGCGTCCGTGGGGTTGGAGTTTGGCGGCGCGGAGCGTCGGCCAGGGGCGGGGCGCCCTTGCCTCTCAATCTGGGAACGGCATGGAGGCCGTTCCGCCAAAAACCCATGCGGCCCCATACTTGACATGAGCAAGCAACGTCCAGGCGGGAAGCGGCGGAAGAGGTCGGACGCGGGCGCGGCGTCCGGGTTGGTGGCTTCGGATTTGGGCATGTCTCCGAGGGAGTTTCCGTCGCCGCCGTCTCGCGGTTTGGGGGGGGGCGCGCCGGACGCGGGCGCGTCGTCGCGGGAATGCGGGCAGGGGCAGGGAAGGCGGGTTGGGGTTTTTGCCGTTATCTTGGTGGTTGCGGTTTGCGCGGTTTGGGCGAACGCGTTGCGCGCGCCGTTTGTGTTGGATGATGGGGAGTCGATCGTCGGCAACGCGAGCATCCGCGATTTTTGGGCGTTGCGCTGGCTGAACCCGCCGGCGGAGATGGGCGAAACCGTGAGCGGACGGCCGGTGTTGAACTTTTCTTTCGCGGTGAATTATGCGTTGGGCGGACTGGGGGTGCGGGGATATCATTTGGGCAACCTGTTTCTCCACGCGGCGGCGGCGTTGGTTTTGTTTGGCGTGGCGCGGCGGGTGTGGTCGCGGTGCGGTTCCGAATGGGGGGGCGGGTCCGTCGCGAGAGGGGCGCGCAATGGCGCGGGGGAGCCGGTCCGTGGCGCCGGCATCCCGGCCCGTCGTCTTTTTGGGGGGGCGCGCAGAGCGGCATTGGTTTTTTGGGAAAAAATCGGCGGCGTTTCGCGCGAAGGGTTTTCGAGGGCGGGCGGGGCGTCCGAGGGCGGCGCGCAAGGGGGGGGGCGGCATTCCGTCGTTTGGATTGGGGAAGGGGCGGGCGGGGGCAGGCGGCTGGAAGCGGCGTCCAGTTGCGCGGCGTTTGCGGTGGCGTTGCTGTGGGCGCTGCATCCGTTGCAGACGGCGGCGGTCACTTATGTGGTGCAGCGGGCGGAGGTGCTGGCGGGGTTGTTTTATTTGCTCACGGTGTATGGTTTCATCCGGGCGGCGGAGGAGGGGGATTGGTTGAAGCGGGCGGGCGGGAGCGGATTGGGGCGGGAATCGCGGGGCAGCGGAGCGGGGGCGTCATCGCCGCCGGAGGCGCGCCGGCGCGCCTCGTCCAGCGGGATTTTCGGAGGCGGGAGGCCGCCGTTTCGATCTGCCGCGGGGCGCCGGTGGGGCGCGTTGGCGGTGGCGGCGTGCGCGCTGGGCATGGGGACGAAGGAAACGGTGGTCACGGCGCCGGTGGTCGTGTTGTTGATGGATCGGGCGTTTTTTGCCGGGTCGTTTCGCGAGGCTTGGCGGCGGCGGCGGCGGCTTTATGGGGGGCTGGCGGCGACATGGTTGTTGTTGGGCGCGCTGGTGTTGTCCAATGCCGGGCGCGGCGGCTCGGCGGGGCTTGGCTCGGAGATCGGCGCGTGGGACTACTTGCTCACGCAGTGCGGGGCGATTGCGCGGTATCTCGGGCAGGCCTGCTGGCCGGCGTCGCTGGTGTTTGATCACGGCACGCCGGTGGCGGCGGGGCCGGGCGCGGTGTGGTGGCAGGGGTTGTTGTTGTGCGCGCTGGGGGCGGGGACGCTGCGGGCGTTGCGGCGCAATCACGCGGCGGGTTTTTTGGGCGCGTGGTTTTTCCTGATGCTCGCGCCGAGTTCGAGCTTTGTGCCGGTGTCAACGCAGACCGTGGCGGAGCATCGCATGTATCTGGCGCTGGCGGCGGTGGTGGCGCTGGCGTGCGCGGGGGCGTGGCGGATGCTGGCGCGGGTCTGCGGCATGGGGGCGCGAGGCGGCGGCGATGGCGCGAGGCCGCGGGCTTTCCGGCTTTTCAGTCCTTCAGCTTTTCGGCCTTTGTTCTGGGTGTCGCTGGGGTGCGCGGCGGCGGCGTTGGGCGCGGCGACGGTGGCGCGAAACGCGGTGTATCGCACGGCGGTGTCGCTTTGGTCGGACACGGTGGAAAAACGCCCGGACAATCCGCGCGCGCGCAACAACCTCGGGGCGGCGCTCTCGGCGGAAGGGCGGACGGTGGAGGCGGCGGCGCAGTTTCGCCAGGCGATCGCATTGAGGCCGAATCATGCGTTTGCCCATTTCAATCTCGGCGTGGCGTTGGTGCTGGACCCGCGCGCCGCGCTCGATGCCGGCGCGGCAGGGCGGGGGAGCGGGGCGGCGCAGGCGGACGGCGCCGCCCTGCGCGCGGAGGCGCTCCGGCAGGCCGAGCATCATTTTCGCGCGGCGCTGGCAGCCGAGCCAGGCAACACGGACGCGCGCGTGAACCTCGGCAAACTGCTTGCCGACTCGGGCCGGACGGCGGAGGCGATGGAGCACTACCGCGCCGCGCTGGCCGGCGACCCGGCGGCGCAGGATGCGCGGGTGAACCTGGCGGCATTGCTCGCCGCCGACGGTCGCGAGGCGGAGGGGGCGGCGTTGCTGCGCGAGGCGCTGGCGGCGGCACCGGGGCTGGCGGAGGCGCATTATCAGATGGGTTTGGTGCTGGAAAAAAGCGGCGCGCGCCGCGAGGCCGAGACGGAGTTTCGCGCCGCCGTGCGTCTCAAGCCGGGCATGGCGGCGGCTCACCTCGCGCTGGGCAACTGCCTCGCGCGGCGCGGCGATGCGGGCGCCGAGGCGTGCTATCGCGAGGCGCTCCGGCTGGAGCCGAAACTCGCCGAGGCATGGTATGCGCTGGGCAACGGGCTTGCGAAACAGGAGCGGTTTCCCGACGCGATGGAAGCCTATCGCGAGGCGCTCCGGCTCGATCCCGCGCACGTGCAGGCGCTCAACAATCTCGGCAACTGCCAGCTCGTAACCGGGCGCGTGCGCGAGGCGGTGGAGACCTACGAGGAAGTGCTGCGCCGCCGTCCCGGCGACGCGACGGTGCGGCAAAACCTCGACTACGCGAGGGAGCTGCTGGGGACGCGTTGATTCCCACCCGCATTCAAATGGCGGCGAAGCAAAGGCAGCGCGAACCGGTCCGGTGCGCTGTTGATAATTGAGATTACGCGCAGCCCCTGTCGTAACGCAGACTTCCAAGTCTGCTTCATGGCGGGAGGGCGAGCCTTCGGCCCGTCAGCAGGTTGGGAAACCCGCGCTACACCAGCAGTGCGTAATACCATTTATGAATAAAATTAGCACTTTATGACTTGCGATTACGCGTCTGCCAGCCAAGGAAAGGGGCATGAGACCTCTCCCCCGATTTGGAGCCGAACGGCTGGCGGAACTGGAGCGAGCCTGGCGGCAGCCGCACGACGAGCGCAGCCGG
>JAIRTK010000028.1 GCA_031254955.1 Opitutaceae bacterium | reverse complement strand
GGCGGCGGCGGACGCCGGCCTGGCTTCAATCCTCAACGGCGCCGCGTCCGCCGGCGCCCTCGGCGTCGGCACGGGCTGGCCCGGCGCCCTTGTTTTCGGCGCCGACAGCGGCGCCGTCTGCGTCGCCGGCGCGGACGCGGGCGCGGCGCCGGGCGGGGTTACGCGTTTGGCACGGGCGGCGCGCCAGTCCTCAAGTTTCGCGGCAAGGGCTTTGCGCGTTTTTGGGCTGTTGAGCACCATCAGGACGTAGCCGAGAAAGCCGACGACCAGGCCGAGGCCCACGCCCACGCGCAGGCCCCAAGCGTCCAACGCCGAGGCCATGACCGTTTTCAGGTTCTCGTGGTCGCCGGGCTTCGGCGTCGCCTCTTCTGGCACGCCGGTAATCGCGCCGGTCGCGGTGTAGAGGCCCCGCGTCAACACTTCGGCGGCGGCGGTGTTCGTCGGCGCCGGCGGCGGCGGCGGCGCGGTTTCGACGCTCCCGCCGGCGACGCCTTCCGCGCCGCCCGGCCCGCCGTCCCTGGCTCCGCCGGGCGCGGCGGGCGCCGGGGTTTTGGGTTCGGGCGGGATGTAGGAGCCGCCGGCGGAGACGCCGGCTTTCCGGCGCCCGCATTTGAGGCTGACGAAACGGCCCAGCGTGTCCAGGCGCGGCGTCCCGTCCGGGTTGGCGCGGAAGCGCGTCGAGTCCCAGGCGCGCTTCACCGCGTCGGGCGGGAAGGCGGGCGTGTTTCCGGGCGCGGCGGCACCGCCGCTGGCGGGCGGTTGCACCGTCACTTCCGGCATCGTTTTCGCCAGGTCGGCGGCGACCGCGGCGGTGTTGTCAGGCAAGGGCGGAGGAGGGGACTCATTCATGGCTTGGTCTTTCTATCAGCCGCCAAAGCTCGCTTTCGGGAATGTATCGGCGGCCGGGAATATAAGGGTTGGTTTTGATATGCAGCGGAGCGCCGGCAGGCAGCGCGCAACGCGCCCGCACCAGTTGCGGGTGCAGGGAAAGCCCCAGCACCGCCAGCGCGGCGGAAAATTCCCCAAGCGTGTAGTGCCGCTCTTTGAGTAGATCGCGGCCCTCTAAAAACGCCTTCCAACGGGCATCCGCCAACATTTCCGCAATCCGCTCTTTGCGCCTTTTCTTTGCTTCCAACCGCGCCTTTTCCGCCTGCCTCTGCTCCTCGGTTTTCAACCGTGTGCGCTTCGTGCAATTCCAATCCTTATGCACCCAAGGGCCCCGTTTTTCTCGTGCGCCTTTTTCGGCCACAAACCGACTTCCGACCTTCAAGATGCGGACGCAACGCGCCGCCCGCTCCCGTTTGAAAACGCCCAGCGGTTCCACGCGGTGAAGCCGGAAAAGCATCTCATGCGTGCGTCGCAAATTCGCGGCGTCCAGAGCAAGCAGGGCATCGGTCTTGCAAACGTATTTGACGCACTCGCGGATGTTTTCCAGCGAGCCAGACCAACCCCAATATGGATTTTTCGACGCAGCCGACACCATTAGCTTGTTCCAACACCGGGTGATGTCGCGGGTAAGCGCCGCCTGTTCCCCGGGCGAAAACCAGCCGGGCTGATGCATCAAAACATGCGCATGCACATGCGCCAAGGCGACGCCAGCCTCATTGCAGATGACGTTGCCGAATTCGTCCGCCATCTTGCCGATTTCGATGGAACGCAAAACGAAGAAACAGCCGCGCCGCTTCATGAACGGCTTGCTGTTGAGCTTGGAGAGCGCACGGCCCATGCTTTGCACGGCGCGGCGGCCCTCCTCCCCGACTGGCACGCGCACGCCACCAGTGAAAAGCATGAACTGGTCGTAGCTGTTCTCCGGACGCTTTAACCATAACTCCAAGTCCCTGATAATCGTGGCGCGTTTCCGCCGCGCCACGCTCGGGAGCAAACAGCATTGGCGAGTTGACCGCAGCTTCTTATGTTCGCCGGTCATCAAGCTGACTATATACATCTGCCGGTCGCAGTTTTTATATTCCATCGGGAGGCCGGCATGGGAAAACGATTCGAGCAACGCAGCGGTGTCGCTCTCAAGTTTGGCCTCATGTGCCATGCCTTTACGCTTTGCGTGCGTGCTGGTGAGCTTCCCGGCACGATTCCGGCACGCCCGCACGTAGGTGGACTCACGCTTCACGGATTCGTCTTCGAGGTCCGCGTGATCGCCGGGCAGCCCGTAGCTTTCGTCATGATCGGCGATTTCCCGGACGTTGCCGCTTTCATCCATGCCAACCTCCAGCAACCCGGAAAACGGTTCCCGCTCAGGAAACGGACGCTCCGGCGCGCCGGACTCCGGCCCTTCCCGCGTGTATCCATCATCCCAATACTCGCGGCGCGCCTCAAACGCGGCAAAGCGCCGGGCGATTTCGGCGGGCGTCAGGGGCGGGCGGGCGGACGTGCCGCCGTTGGTTTCGGCGGCGTCAGCAGTCACGTGGCTGGAGTTTGTGACCGCTTCGCGTGACTAACTCTTGACAGAGTTCCTGAAAGAACTCACCAAGACACCCCACTTGTTCTGAAAGAGGTGTTTCGAGTCCCTTCCTGAGCACTAGTTTCCAGAGACGAGGCAGCGTTCCTTCCCATTGACTTTTCCGTGCGCGCCGGCCAAGTTCGGCGTCCTCATTCTTGAAAGGGAATGGGTGGCTATCTGGCAAGATAGCTCAGTTGGTAGAGCAGAGGACTGAAAATCCTCGTGTCCTCGGTTCGATTCCGAGTCTTGCCACCACTTTGACCGCAAAGGCTTGCATAAGTCTTTGCGGTCTTTTTTTTGGTTTTCATCACGGAGAGACGGAGAGACGGAGAGACGGAAGGCGGAGATACGGAGGGCAGAGGAAGGCGGAAGGCGGGCGGAGGAAGGAGAGTGGAGGACGGAGGAAGAGTTGTTCTCATGCAGAGAGGCAGAGGTGCGGAGGTGCGGAGGTGCAGAGAAATGCTCCGCTGTTAACTGAGGTTAACGTGAGGCGGTGCGGGTCGGGTGGCACGGGTGTCTCGCCCGTAGGATTGAGTGACACGGGCGACTCGCCCGGGGACGGCGCTCCGCGCCGCAAACCTCCAAGCGCATGGGCGGGGACGCTGGCGGTGGCGGCGGGGGCATCGCGGGAGAGCATTTCGTCCACGAGCGTTCGCGCGGATTTCTCGCCGGGCGTGTTGCCGTAGGTGAAGTTTTCCAGGGCCGTGGTGTCGGAGGGCGTCACGAGCACGTCGCAAACGGAGGGTTGTCCGTCGCGACCGGCGCGTCCGATTTCCTGCGAATAGTTTTCGCGCGATTTTGGCAGGTTGTAATGGATGACGCGGCGGATGCCGGCCTTGTCTATGCCCATGCCGAAGGCGATGGTGGCGACCACGATGGCGTCCGGTTCCGCCATGAACCAGTCTTGGACGGTGGCTCTCGCCCCGGCGTCCATGCCCGCGTGGTAGGCGCGGGCGTGGAGGCCGGCCCCGGCGAGCGCGGCGGCCACCCGCTCCGCCGTTTTTTGCAAGGTCACGTAAACGATGCCGGCGCCGGTGGTGCGGCGCAGCCGGTCGAGGAGTTTTTGCGTCTTCGCGTCCGGCGTGCAGGCCGTGGCGTGGAGGGTGAGGTTGGGGCGGTGGAAACCGGTGTGGACGCGCGCGCCGGCGCCGATGCGAAATTCGCGGCAAATGTCTTCGGCGACGGCGGGCGTGGCGGTGGTGGTGAGCGCGAGCACGCGCCCGGCGCGGAAACACCGGCGAGGCGGGCGAGTTTCAGGTGGTCGGGCCGGAAGTTGTGCCCCCATTCGGAGATGCAGTGCGCCTCGTCCACGACCATCAACGCGACGCGCAGGCGGTGGATTTTTTGGAGGAAGCGTTCGTTGGAAAGGCGTTCGGGCGCGACGTAGAGCAGGCGGAGTTGGCTGGCGCGCAGGGCGGTGTCGGCGGCGCGGTATTCGTCGGCGGAGAGCGGCGAGTCCATGCGGGCGGCGGCGATGCCGTGCGCGACAAGAAAGTCAAGCTGGTCTTTCATGAGCGCGATGAGCGACGAGACGACGATCGTCAGCCCTTCGAGGAGCAGCGCGGGGAGTTGGTAGCAAAGAGACTTGCCCGCGCCGGTGGGAAAAATGGCGAGGACGGAATGGCCGCCATGAGCCGGCGGATGACATCGAGCTGTCCTTGGCGAAATTCGGAAAATCCGGAGGTCTCGCGCAGCGTCGCGTGGAGCGCGGCATCGCCGGCGGCGGGGGAAACGCGGGAGGGATTTTCTTCGCTCATGATGGGGAATGGTTTTTCAGGGAATGCCCGGAAATCCGTTTTTGAAACGCAAGGGCGCGAAACAACAGTGGAGAAATGGCTTTTCCCTTTCAGCCTTGGGGAGGGAGGGGAAAGGCGGGAGGCGGGAGGAGGAAGGAGAGTGAGGGGTGGGGGAGGAGGGAGGTGAGAGAGAAGCGGAAGAGGAGCGTGGGGATTATATGCAAGTTGATATATACTTTTCCAATCAGACTTAGTTCTACTTCGTTAAAATAAGTCTTGCAAAAACGCGGGAGGCTGAAAGCA
>JAIRTK010000515.1 GCA_031254955.1 Opitutaceae bacterium | reverse complement strand
GCTGCCGCCGAAACGGAACGCCCCGGCAAACCCGCGCCCAAGCCGCTCTATCGCGACCCGGTTTTCGACGGCGCGGCCGACCCCGTCGTCATCTGGAACCGGGCCGAGGCCCGCTGGTTCCTGTTCTACACCAACCGCCGCGCCAACGTCGCCGGCCTCGACGGCGTGGCCTGGGTGCACGGCACGCCCGTGGGCATCGCCGAGTCCGCCGACGGCGGCGCGACGTGGACGCGGCGCGGCGACGCGCGTTTCCACGGCCTGCCGGCGCCCGCTCCGGAGGGCGACGGGGAAGGGGAGGGGACCCTGCTCACGCACTGGGCGCCGGACGTAATCGAGCACGACGGCGCTTACCACATGTTTCTCACGCTCGTGCCGGGTGTATTCAAGGATTGGAGACACCCGCGCGACATCGTCCACCTGACCAGCCGCGACCTGATCGACTGGCGCTACGAGTCCACCCTCAAGCTCGCCTCCGACCGCGTGATCGACGCCTGCGTGTTCCCGTTGCCCGGCGGCGGCTGGCGTCTCTGGTATAACAACGAGCGCGACGGCAAATCCATCTATTACGCGGACAGCCCCGACCTCCACCACTGGACCGACAAGGGCAAGGCCGCCGGCGTCGGCGAGCGGCCCGGCGAGGGGCCGTTTGTGTTTCGCTGGAAAGGCCGTCATTGGATGCTCGTGGATCTTTGGCGCGGGCTTGGCGTTTACCGCTCGGACGACTTGCTCAACTGGACCGCGCAGGCGGACAACCTGCTCGCCGCGCCCGGACGCGGCCCGGACGACGGCGTGAACGGCGGGCACTGCTGCGTCGTCGTGAGCGCCGACGGCGGGCGCGCGTGGTGTTTTTATTTCACGCACCCCGGACGCGACGGCACCATCTCGCCCGACGACAAAAACGCGCCCGCGCTCCGCCGCAGTTCGATCCAGGTCGTCGAGCTGCGCGAGGAAAACGGCATCCTCTCCTGCGACCGCGACGCCGACACCCGCATCGATCTGAAGCCTTGATTGCGCCGCGCGCGGCCAACGCCTACTGCTCTTCCATGCCTCCCGCCTCATTCCGTCATGCCTTGATCGCGCTCGCGGCCCTTTGCCTCGCGGCGTGCGTTTCCCGCGCGGCTGATTCCGCCCGCGCCGGCTTCACCCTGTTCTCGCCCGAGGGCGCGGCGTGTATCCTGTTTTCAGATACAGACCACAAGGTCGTCGCCACCGCCGCCCGCGACCTCGCCGCCGACATCGGGCGCGTCTCCGGGCGCGAACCCGCGTTTGCCGCGCTTCCGGCGGGCTTCGGTTTTCAGTCCCCGGATTTCCATTCCCTGCTTCACGGTCGGGCCGTCGCCCCCGCCGGCACCGGCGGCGGCGCCCTGAAAGACGCCCGCGCTCCTTTTTCCCCCTCCGCCGTCCTCATCGGCACGCCGGGCCGCAGCCCGCTCATCGACGCGCTGGTTTCTTCCGGCAAACTTGCCGCCGCCGACATCGCGCCGCTGCGCGGGCAGTGGGAAACGTTTCTCCTCACCGTGGTCGATGACCCGTTTCCCGGCTCCGGCATCGCGCGCGCCCTCATCATCGCCGGCAGCGACCGGCGCGGGACGGCGTTCGGCGTTTACGAACTCTCGCAAATGATCGGTGTGTCGCCCTGGCACTGGTGGGCCGACGTCGCCCCGTCGCCAAAAACTGAATACACGCTTCCCGCCGGCGCGCGCGTCTTCGGGCCGCCCTCGGTCAAATACCGCGGCATCTTCATCAACGACGAGGACTGGGGACTCCAGCCGTGGGCCGCGAACACCTTCGAGCCGGAGCACGGCGGCATCGGCCCGAAAACCTACGCCCGCGTCTTCGAGCTGCTGCTCCGCCTGAAAGCCAACACGCTCTGGCCCGCGATGCACCAATGCTCGCCCGCCTTCAACCACAACCCCGCCAACGCCGCCCTCGCCGCCGACTACGCCATCGTCATGGGCACCTCGCACGCCGAGCCTATGCTCCGCAACAACGTCACCGAGTGGACCGCGCCCGCCGCCGACTACAACTACACCGCCAACCGCGACGGCGTGCTCCGCTACTGGGACGAACGCGTCGCGACCAACGCCCGCTACGAAAACATCTACACCCTCGGCATGCGCGGCATCCACGACAGCGGCATGGTCGGCCCGAAAACCGACGCCGAACGCATCGCCGCGCTGGAGCAAATCTTCGCCGACCAGCGCGCGCTCCTCGCCAAACACATCCCGGACACCGCCGTCGAACGCATCCCGCAGATGTTTTGCGCCTACAAGGAAGTCCTCGGCCTCTACCGCCAAGGCCTGCGCGTCCCCGACGACGTGACGATCCTGTTTCCCGACGACAACTTCGGCTACATCCGCAACCTCCCCTCCGCCGCGGAACACGGTCGCCCCGGCGGCCACGGCATCTACTACCACATCTCCTACCTCGGACGCCCGCTCGCCTATCTCTGGCTCTGCACCACGCCGCCCGCGCTCATCTGGGAGGAAATGCACAAGGCCCACGCCCACGGCGCGGACCGCATCTGGATCGTCAACGTCGGCGACATCAAACCCGCCGAGACCTGCACCGAATTCTTCCTGCAAATGGCCTGGGACATCCGCCGCTGGCGCCGCGAAAACCTCGACCGCTTCCTGCCCGAATGGGCCGCGCGCGAATTCGGCGCCGATGTCGCGGACGACATCGCGCGCGTCATGGCCATGTATTATCAATTCAACCACGAACGGAAACCCGAGCACCTCCAATGGTGGCTCCCGCGCGAAAAACCGCGCCCCTCCGACCTCGCGCCCGCCGACCTCGAACGCCGCCGCGCCGCCGCGCTCACCATGCAAGAACTGCTCGCCGGCCTGCGCCACCGCGTCCCCCCGCACAAGCAAGACGCCTTCTACCAACTCGTCGATTATCCCGTGCAAGGCTCCATCCTCGCCAACAACCGCTACCTCGCGGGCGAGGAAGCCGCGTTGAAAGGCCGCGGCGGCGACGCCGCCACGCTGCAAAAACTCGGCCACCTCGGCGACGTGCTCAACCTCCAACTCGCCCGCCTCACCCGCCGCTACAACACCCGGATCGCCGGCGGAAAATGGAACCATTTCATGCAACTCGAACCCGCCGACGGCGACTGGAAAAGCATGCGCATCGCCCCCTGGCGCGTGCCCGCCTTTCAGACCCCGCTCCCGCCGCGCCCCGCCGACCCCGTGGCCGTGCCGCGCCTCGCCGGGACCGCGCCCGGCGCGGCCAGCCGCTGGGTGCCGGTCAACGGACTCGGCCGCGCGGGCGCCGTCCACGCCATCGAACCGGTGACCGCCGCCGCCATCCCGCCCGCCCGCGCCGCGACCGACGCCCCCGCGCTCCTCTACGACCTTCCCGCCGACCTCGAAACCCGCGCCGCCGGCGCGCCGTTGCTTGTGCGCATCCACCTCCTGCCCACGCACGCCATTGACGGCGGCGGACAACTCCGGCTCGCCCTCTCCATCGACGCCGCCCCGCTGCGACTGCTCACCCTCGACATGGACGACGGCGGCCCCGCCTGGTCCCAAGGCGTCCTGGCCAACCGCCGCACGTTTTCCGTGCCGCTGCCCGCCACCGCCCGCACGTTCCGCCTCCACGGCATCGACGCCAGCGTGGTCGTGGACCACATCACC
>JAIRTK010000477.1 GCA_031254955.1 Opitutaceae bacterium | reverse complement strand
CGCTCGACTCAGCCGGGGCAAGCGTTCTGTTGGTCCGGCGCGAAAAGTGTTTCGATGCCGGCCCGCGCCGCGTCGATGGTTTTATGCGCGGGCAATTGCGTGCGGAACCACGTGCGCTGTTTTTTTATCAACGCGCGCGTGTGTCTTAAAATCTCCGCCGCGAGTCCGGCCCGCGGCAGCCGGCCGTCAAGCATGGCGATGGTTTCGCGGTAGCCGATGGAAGCGGATGCACTGGAATTGCGCTCAAGCCCGGCGGCGCGGAGGCGCGCGACTTCGTCAATCAATCCGGCGCGCAACATCTCTCCCACCCTCGCCCCGGCCCGTTGCTCAAGCCCGGCGGCATCGCGATCGAGACAGGCGAGGCGCACGCGGTAATCGGCAAACGGCCCTGGCTTGCGCGCAAAATCGGCGGCGAGCCGGGCCAGCGTGCGCCCGCTGGCCCGGCAGCGTTCGAGCGCGCGGATGACGCGGCGCGGGTTGGCGGCGTCGAGCGGCCCGAGGCCGCCGGGATTGAGCGCGCGCAATTCCGCGACGAGCGCGGCCAGGCCGTCGCGTTCGTATTTTCCCCGGATTTCGGCGCGCAATTCCTCCGGCACCGCCACGTCATCGGCGACGGGCGCGAAAAAGGCTTTTAGATAAAAACCGCTGCCCCCGGTGACGAGCACGCGGCGGCGGCGCGCGACGATGCCGTCCACGGCGGCGCGCGCCAGCGCGACGTAACGCGTGATGTCCATCCGGTCCGCCACGTCGCACACATCGACGAGGTGGTGCGGCACCCGCGCGAGTTCCCCGGCGGCGGGCTTGGCGGTGCCGATGTCCATGCCGCGATAAAACAACAGCGAATCGCACGACACGATTTCCGCGCCGTTCGCCTCCGCCCAGCGCAACGCCAGCTCCGTTTTCCCGACCGCGGTCGGGCCGGTGAGCACATGGAGTGTTTTTTCGTTGGGCAAAATCATCGCGATGCCCAAGCATGGTGCGCATGAATTCCCGTTTGTCCACGCCCGCCCCAGCCCTTTGCGCGCTCTTCGTCGCCGCGCTCGCGCTCGCGCCCGCCGCCTGCAACCCCGCCCCCCGCGCGCACGACCGCCCCGTCCACGAAGGGCGCGACCCAGCGCGCGCGCGCGCACTCCGCCAGCCCGGCGACCCCGCGCGGACGCTCCTCGCGTCGGACGATTTTCACCACGGGCTGGGCCAGTGGCTCGTCGAGCAAATGCCCGGCGGCACGGTCAACGCCGCCGCCGGCATCCTGACCATCGCCGACGAGGCGGGCTGCACCGTGTGGCTCCGCCAAAAACTCACCGCGCCGCTCGTCATCAGCTACGACGCCACCATGAATCCCGAGGAGCGCGTATCCGATCTCAACTGTTTCTGGATGGCCAGCGATCCCGCGAACCCCGCCGACCTCTTCCACCCCGCGCACAAACGCACCGGACAATTCTCCACCTACGACACCCTCAACACCTACTACGTCGGCTACGGCGGCAACGCCAACACCACCACCCGCTTCCGCCGCTACGACGGCACCGGCGCGCGCCCCCTCCTGCCCGAACACGACCTCTCCGACGCCGCCCATCTCCTCAAACCGGCGCACACCTATGCCATCACCATCACGGTCACGGACGACGGCGCCACGACCTTTGCCCGCGACGGCGAAGTCATCTTTTCCTACCGCGACCCCAAGCCGCTCAAAGAAGGCTGGTTCGGCTTCCGCACAGTGAAGTCCAGAATCGAAATCAAAAACTTCCGGATAGTCTCCCCCTGATTTAGGATTCTCGATTTTCGATTCTCGATTCTCGATTGAGGAACCACTGCGACAAACGCCTCCGCCACGCCACGTCACACCTCGCCACACCACGCCACACCTCGCCACGCCTCGCCACGCCACACCGCCCGCTCAACGCTCAATCCAAAATCCATAATCCAAAATCCATAATCGAAAATCCAAAACCGAAAACCTCCGCCGCCCCGCCACCGTGCTTAAAGCCCGCTTCATCTACAACCCGCGCTCGGGCTACAATATCAAAAACCCCGGCGTGATCGAGCGCACCCGCCGCTTCATCGCGAAAAACACCGCCCGCCTCGACGCCGCCCTCGTCACCACGACGCATCCGGGCCACGCCACCGCGCTCGCCCGCGAAGCCCTCGCCGCCGGCTGCGAGCTGGTCGTCGCCATCGGCGGCGACGGCACGCTCAACGAAGTCGCCAGCGGCCTCGTCCACAGCCCCGCCACGCTCGGCCTCATTCCCTGCGGCTCCGGCAACGGCCTTGGCCGGCACCTTGGCATTCCCGGCCCCGGCGAACACGCGTTTCGCACGCTGCTTCACGGGACGCCCCGCCTCATCGACACCGGACTCGTCAACGAGACCCACCGCTTTTTCAACGTCATGGGCCTGGGCTTCGACGCGGAAATCAGCCTCCGCTTCCGCTCGCTCACCCGCCGGGGCTTCCCCGCCTATCTCCGCCTCATCGCCGGCGCCTGGCTACGCTACCGCCGCCCCACCCTCGCCATCACCGAACCCGCCTCGGCGCGCATCGACACCCCCGCCTTCATCCTCACCGTCGCCAACTCCGACCAATACGGCAACAACGGCTACATCGCCCCCGGCGCGACCCTCGACGACGGCCTGCTGGACCTCACGCTCATCCGCCGCGCGCATCTCCTGAACGCGCTCCCCCTCGCCCTGCGGCTGGTCACGCAAACGCTCCGCCCCTCGCGCAACATTCACCGTGCGCGCGCCGCGCATTTCATCATTGAACGCGCCGCCGCCGGGCCGGTCCACACCGACGGCGAACCCCGGGAAACCCCCGCCCGCGTCGCCATCCGCGTCGTGCCCAAGTCACTGCGCATCCTCGCTCCGGCGGCACAAGAAAACCTATAAGGTTGGGGGTGGCGTCCCGCCGAGCCGC
>JAIRTK010000452.1 GCA_031254955.1 Opitutaceae bacterium | reverse complement strand
CGTTAAACAGCCTCGATGCCACAGGATGTTCCAGCACCCCGCCCCATGTCTGGACTTGGGCGACGCACCAGGCGGCGAGCGCGCGCTCGCTCTCGCAATCGTCGCGCACAAACCCCCTCAGCCGCCCCCACGAGCGGCAGGGCGGGTGGGCGATGACGGGCATCCCTCCTTGGAAAGTCCACGCATCCCTTTTCGCGTCGAAACAATCGCATCCGGGGATTTTTTTGTAATGGCTTCGCGGCGTGACACACAGGACCGCCACCTTTTCCTCCAGCGCCCGGCCTTCCGCGCGCGCGTCTCCACGCCGAGGTTCGTTTCGAGTCTCTTGGTTCTTCGTTTTCATGGTTTCATGCCTCCACGGGGGCGGCTATTTCCCCCCAATCCGCGTTTCCAGGCGGCGCCGCCGCCCACTCAGTTGTGTAAAACGGAAAGTTAAGTGGAGTCTGGGAACACCCCTTATAATCCCACGCGCACGCGCCCTCTTCCGTGTCCGCCGCGTCATCCGCGGGCGGCGCCATGTCCGGCATCGCCGCTTCCATATCCCTCTGCGCCACTGCCTCCGCGATCAGCGGGCGCGCCAGCCTCTCAAGACGCATCGCCAGCGGGTTAGTCCGCCACACCCGCCCGTCATCCGTCGCCCCGATCACCACGATGCCAGGCCGCGCGATGGTGCCGCCGCCGAGGAACGAGGGCGCCGTCCGCGCCGTCACGAAATTCGTCAGTTGTTTGCGTTCCAGCACTTCCGGCGCGGTGATGTCGTAAATCACTGCGTTTTCCGTTTGGACGTGCTCCGGGAAACGCCGGAACGCCTCCAATACAAAGGCCGGTATGGCCAGGTCAAATATCACCGCCGATGAAATCAAACGGGCGAATAGCTCCGTGATTTCCCGTTTCAGGGCCGTTTCCGCGGGGAGAAACGGGTAATCAAAGGGGACGCCTATTTCGTCCAAACGGAAGTCCTTGCGGGGGAACGGTTTTATAAAATCACCCGTGTCTTGGAAACGGTGCCATTCCCCTATTCGCGCCGCCAAAACCGCTTTTAACCGGGCGCGGCTTTCCGCCTGTTTCTTCCTGATGAAAGCCAGTTCCCGCGCCCGTTTCTTCCGTTTCTCCACCGCTTCCGCCATGTTCGGCGTCTGGCAGTTCCAATCGTTCACATGCGAAAACGCGCACCCCGAATCGGCCGCTTTCCGGGCGATTATTTTCCGTTTGAACCCGTTTCGCTCGAACAGCTCCGATTTGCGCCACCGCCGAAACCCGTTTAACGGCGTGCAGAGCCGCGCCCGGAAAAGGTTGTCGTAAAGGTCTCGAATGGGCCACGCGCCGCCTTCGTTTCGGAGCGTGTTCAAATCTTTGTCTTTGAATGGGTATTTGCAGGCTTCCTCAACGTGCTTTATCTCCCCGTCGTATTCCACCAACACCCCGGCTTGGGTTTCCTTCAACCAGCCGGCCACTTCGGTTTGAAATGCCGGCGCAAGCGGCGTGTCGAAATCCATCAGCTTGCGCAGTCCGGGGAACTTCTCCCCGGTCAAACATTGATGGTAACGCAGCCGCACCCAGGTCATCAGCCGGTTCAAATCCGGGCACCATCCGCGACGCCGATGCAGCGTGTGCGCGTGCGTGTGCACGTGCCAGCGCCAGCGGCCGGTTGTGCGCGAATACCTGCCTTTCGGCGTGCCGTATTCCTCGCCAATGTTGATGGGATCGAACCAGCGACGAAACAGCGTTGAACGAAACAGCAGCGTCATCGCGGCGCGCATCGATCGCCTGCCTTCACGGAGTTTGGCGGTCTCCGCGCCTTCCCGCCACCGACTGCCGCCATTAAACGTCATCATCGCGACATGCTCGCCGCGATGGACCTGCCCGTTAATATAGTCCGTCAGTTGCCGTTCCAATTGCGCGTGCTTTTGCGCCGAGTGCTCGGGGAAAAAATTCACCCGCCGGCAGTTCGTCGTTTTATACACAAGCTCCGCGCCCGGCGTGTCCCCGGGCATGTGAATCGACACCGGCGGGCGGTAGGGCCGTCCGCTCGCAATCGACGCCTCTATTGTGTCCGCGAAAAACACCTTCAAACCCGTTTCCTCCAGGCACTCTCCCAGCATCCGCGTCGTCCCCTTCCGCGCCTCCAACCGGGCTGTGATGTCCGCCGCCTTCGTCCGCTTGATGGTATGCTTTGTGGTCTCTCGGCAGACCTTTTCATACGCACGCTCCGCGGCAACCGTGTCCACCAGATGCCGGCGCATATCCGCACGCCGCCCTTCCATTTTCAGGCGGTTATGGGCGATAATCGCATGTCGTTTGCCGGCGAATTTCCGCATCACAAAAACCTCGCAAGCTCACTCCTCGGAATCAGCGCCGGCCTCCCGTAAGCACGGATGCGATGATGGAGAATCTCCCGCCTCACCCACCCCGCGCTCCTCCCTATCCGCCGCCCAAACTCCGCCACCCCGAACGGCGCGGACGCCCCTGCGCCCGCGCCGCCGGTATGCCGTGTTTGCTCAATCTGGAAACGCAGCTGCAACACTGCCTTTTCCAAAAGCTCAACCTTGCGCTGCAACGCCGTCAGCGTCATGCGCCGCCACCCCCTTCCTCGTCGGGGATGGGGGCGACTCCGTGAACTTCACAGATGACCTGATACGCAGCCACGTAGGCCTCGCGGGCCTTGCCGACAAGGGACTCAAGGGTTGTTGCGCTCGCAGAAGCGGCGGCGAACGTGGCGGCATTGCAGGCGATTCTGTCGGCATGCTCACGAATCTTTTTCTCTTCATACGCTCGACATCCGGGCGCGGGGTTCTCGGCTTCAAACTTGCGGCGCGCCGCTTTCGCTAGGCGCTCAAAGGCCTTTGCGGAGGCCGGTTTCTTTGGGCTTTTCGGGGTCATTTCCTGGGTCATTTCTCACCCCTTTCCTCACTGGCGGCGGCGGCGGCGCGGGCGGCGGCGGCGAGGGCGGCGCATTTGGCGGC
>JAIRTK010000358.1 GCA_031254955.1 Opitutaceae bacterium | reverse complement strand
TTTGATGCCGCCCTCCCGGCGCCCTTGATTCTCCTTGGTTAACAAAGGCCAAGCGGACACCCGGCGGCTGGAGCCTTTCCCAATGATTCCGTCGCATGGGAAACGAGCCTTGGGCGCGGAAACGCCAGTAGGGAGGCCTCTCCGAGGCCGCCGCGAAAACGCCGCGAGCGCCGGTGAAATGCCCACATTTTTCCCGTTCGGCGGAGGCCTCGGAGAGGCCTCCCTACCGGCGCTCCCGCGCCAAACTGTCGTCTCCAATACGACAGAATAAATAGGCCCTCCGTGGTTAAGAAATTTCCGCAACAGCCATCGAAAAGAGCGGGGAACCGCCTTTGTCAACTGAGGTTAACGCGAGGCGGCGCGGATCGTGGGGCGGACTTCCAAGTCTGCTTCATTCTGCGCAAGCGTTGCGTGCCCGGCAGGTTTTTTTTGGAGGGGGCCGAGCGAAGCGAGATGCTTGCCACTCTGCGCTGCTGCGGCTGCGCGTAAACAGCAGGAAATAAAATTAACCTGGCTTTCTTCAGTTTTTCTTCGCCAGATGGTCTTATAAGCCATGCTCCGGCGCTCATCGCACGCGTTTTGCCACTTCGTTTTTCAATGACGCGCCTTTTATGTTGATCGGGCCGAGCTTGCCGTTGGCTTCGAAGATGAATCCTGTCGGAAACGACTTTACGTTAAATTTTTTGCAGAGTTCGCCGTCCTTGCCTTTGCCGTCGAAGTATTGCGGCCATTTGGTTTTGTTTTTCTTGATAAATTCGAGCGCCTCGGCGCGTTTTTCCTCGGGGTCGCAGCACACGCCGATGACTTCAAATTTCCTCCGGCTGGTGTCGAAATACACATCGAGAATTTTGTCGATGTCCGCTGCCGCGCCTTTCGCGTCGGTGGTCCAAAAATAAAGATAAACGACTTTGCCTTGGAGTTTCTTGAAATCAATTTCCTTGCCTTTGCCTTTTGCGTCGAGCTCGGTGAATTTCAGGTCGAACGGTTCTTTGCGGATGGCGAACCATACGCTCTCGGCTTTCGCCCAGTTGGCGGTGTTGCGGTCTTTGCTGTTCACGAGGTGTTTTAATTGCGCCTCGGTCGCGGCGGGGCTTATCAGGCTGACAAATCCGTAAAAGCCTTCTTCGCGGTCTTTGAGATAACGGAGGCCGCCGGGCATTTCGGTGAGCGCGTCGATTTTTCCGCGCCATGCGGTGAGCATCCGTTGCGCTTCCGTGGAGTTTCTGCCCAGCGCGCCGCCTTGCTGGAGTTGGACGATGCGTTCGCGTGTCTCGCCTTGGACCATCGCCACGTCGAGGGCGCTGAGGGCGGCTTTGGTGTCGTTGTTGAGTTGTTGTCCGGAGTGGAGTTTGCTGACCACGTCGAATTGCACCATGGAAAACCATGAAAGCCGGCGCGGTCCGTCGTTTTTCCCGGACATGAATCCCGCGATGTCGATCATGTTTTTGATGACGGCGTTGGCGCGGCCTGATTTTGGGAAGTCGGCGAGGAAATTCACTCCGGAGGCGCGCAGGTTCGCGAGCGTGGCGTCATCCGGTTTTGTCTTGGTCTGGTTGTAGAGGGTGGTGAATGCGGCGAGCGCCTCTTTTTCATTTTGTTGAGCTTGCGAGAGCAGCGGGCAGAGAGAGGCGGTCGTCAAAAGGAATGCGAGGAGTCGTCGTGTCATGGGTTTTTAAGCGTCGAGGGTTGGCGTTCGGGGGAGGGAGGGAGTTTACCTTTGGAAAACCGTCGTGCTCTTGGCAAGGGTTGATTCTCCCCGCCGGGCGTTTTTTCGC
Organism: Opitutaceae bacterium; assembly: GCA_031254955.1. Taxonomy (GTDB): domain Bacteria; phylum Verrucomicrobiota; class Verrucomicrobiia; order Opitutales; family Opitutaceae; genus Termitidicoccus. The sequence goes on along the minus strand of JAIRTK010000358.1, from coordinate 12,093 downwards.
AATCCAATCGTCGGCGACGCGCTTTCGCCAAGGACTTATCCCTGATATTAAAGGTTTTTTCTTTTTAACAGAGGTTGCGCGGTCGAGTGCCCGCGGGTAGGGCGAGGCGTCCCGCCGGACAACGGATTTTTGCGGACGCCAAAACTGGCACGCGCATTGCGGAATGCCGGTAGGGAGGCCTCTCCGCGGCCTTCGCCGGGCGGAGCAGACGGCTTGAACTTGCCTGGCGACATCGAGGCGTAGTCCCGGAGGCTCCGGAGAGGCTTTCCTGCCGCACGCGGCTTTTCCAAAGTGCCCTTAACTTCCCCATCGCGGAAACGGAGGCATTCAAAAATTTCCTCATTTTTCAAAAAAATCTTGCCAGCCTCTCCACAGTCTCCTTCAACCTAGACCCTTTTTCATCTCCACACACAGCGATTCACACACCACACACCACTCAGAGCACGCCGGGGTAACATCTGGCGAACCATGCACCCAATGAGCAGCAACCACACGCCCGCCCTCAAAAAGCACTACATCGAGCAAGTCGCTCCCGCGCTTGTGAAAAGCCGCGGCTACGCGAACCGGCACGAAGTGCCGAAAATCGCCAAAATCTCCCTCAACACCGGAATCGACGCCGCTGCCGACAAGAACCAGATCACCGACATCGCCCGCGATCTCGGCCTCATCGCCGGCCAGAAACCCGTCCTTTCCAAATCCAAGAAGGCCATCTCGAACTTCAAGCTCCGCCAAGGCCAGGTCGTCGGCGCGTTCGTCACCCTGCGCGGCGACGCCATGTGGGAATTTTTTTACCGCCTCCTCGCCGTCGCCCTCCCCACCATCCGCGACTTTCGCGGCGTCTCGCCGAAACTCGACGGCCAAGGCAACTACAACCTCGGCATCACCGACTTCACCATCTTCCCGGAAATCACCGTGGAAAACGTGAAAAAATCCATGGGCCTCGACATCTCCATCGTCACCACCGCCCGGACCGACGAAGAAGGCCGCGAACTCCTCAAACTCCTCGGCATGCCCTTCCGCCGCACCGAGCCGGCGCCCGCCGCCGCCAAGACCGCCTAACCCTCAACCGCTTCCGCCCATGCCGAAAACGTCCGCCATCGAACGCAACAAGAAGCGCATTCGCCTCAACGAAAAATACAAGGCGAAGCGCGCCGAGCTGAAAGCCGTCCTCGCGAACCCCGAGGCCACCGACGACGCCTTCTTCGACGCCCAGAAAAAGCTCCAGAAACTCCCGCGCAACTCCGCCGCCGGGCGCATCCGCAACCGCTGCTCGCTCTCCGGACGCCCCCGCGCCTTCAACCGCAAATACGGCGTCTCCCGCATCTCCTTCCGCGAACTCGCCCTCTCCGGCAAGATTCCCGGCGTCATCAAATCCTCCTGGTAATCCCTTTCGCTCCCGGGGGTCGGATATGACCCGTGGGGCGCCCAAACCAAACATCCACCCATGACCGATCCCATCAGTGACTTCCTGACCCGCCTGCGCAACGCGTCCAAGGCCGGCCTCGCCGAGTGCGTTGCCCCGCACTCCAAATACAAGGAGGCCATCGCCTCCATCCTCAAAAACGAGGGCTACATCGCCGGCTACACCACCGGCGCCGACCAGCAAGGCCACAAAACCCTCGTCGTCACCATGAAGTATGTGGACAACGCCCCCGCGCTGACCAACCTCTCGCGCATCTCCACCCCAGGACGCCGCCTCTACTGCGGCTACGACGACATCCCCCGCGTCCTCAACGGCCTCGGCATCGCCATCCTCTCCACCTCCAAGGGCGTCCTCACCGACAAGGACTGCCGCCGCCAAAAACTCGGCGGAGAACTCGTCTGCAACGTCTGGTAAACCACGGAGGCACGCACCCACCACCATGTCACGCATCGGCAAAATTCCCGTCACCATCCCCGCCAAGGTCAAAATCGACATCAACGGCAACACCGTGCACGTCGAAGGCCCCAAAGGCACAGTCTCCAAATCCTTCGCCCCCGCCGTCACCATCAAAAAAGACGGCGACAAAATCGTCTTCGCCCCCGCCGAAGACACCCGCTTCTCCCGCGCCATGTTCGGCACCGCCCGCTCCGTCGTGAGCGGCATGGTGAAAGGCGTCACCGAAGGCTTTTCCAAGGAACTTGAGATTCAAGGCGTCGGCTTCAAGGCCGCCCTCAAAGGCCGGCAACTCGACCTCGCGCTCGGCTACTCGCACCCGATCCTCTTCGACATCCCCGAAGGCATCACGATCACCGTCACCGACCAGACCAAACTGAAAGTCGAAGGCTGCGACAAACAACTCGTCGGCGCCGTCACCGCCAACATCCGCGCCTACTATCCGCCGGAACCCTACAAAGGCAAAGGCGTCCGCGTCGTGGGCGAACGCGTCCGCCGCAAGGAAGGCAAAACCGTCGCCTAATGGAAAACATAGGAATTGGAAATTAGAAATTAGGAAAACAAAGCCCTCCCAGCCCAAACCCTCCGAACTTCGAAATCCGGTTCCTGTTTCTAAATTTTAATTTCTAAATTCTAATTTTCAAAAAATGAGCACCACCAGCACCAAAGCCGAGCTGCTCCAGAAACGCCGCTGGAGAATCCGCAAGAAAGTCAAAGGCACCGCCGTGCGCCCGCGCCTCGCCGTGCGCTTCACCTCCAAGCACATCTACGCCCAAGCCGTCAACGACGACAACGCCACCACCCTCGTCTTCCTCTCCAGCCTCGACGCCGGGCTTCGCCAGAAGAAACTCGCCGCCAACCTCGCCGGAGCGAAAACCCTCGGCGAAGCCTTCGCCGCCAAAGCCAAGGCCGCGGGCCTGGACGCCGTCGTCTTCGACCGCTCCGGCGCCCGCTATCACGGCAAAGTCAAAGCATTCGCCGACGCCGCGCGCGAAGGCGGCCTCGTATTCTAAAATTACATGAGCACCGAAAACGCATCTCCCGAGACCACCCCCGCCGCCGCCGCGCCCGCGCCGGCCCCCGCCGCCGGGACAAAACCCGCGCCGTCCACCGACGCCCGCCCGCCCCGCCGCGGAGGCGACCGCCGCGGCGGCCCCCGCCGCGACCGCCGCGACGCCGCCCCCGTCGATCCCAACGCGCCCGAAATGGTTGAAAAAATCGTCTACATCAACCGCTGCGCCAAAGTCGTCAAAGGCGGACGCCGCTTCAGCTTCTCCGCCCTCGCCGTCGTCGGCGACAAGAAAGGCAGCGTCGGCATCGGCTACGGCAAAGCCAACGAAGTCCCCGAAGCCATCCGCAAAGGCACCGAGCACGCCAAAAAGCACATGGTGTCCGTGAAAATCAAAGGCGACACCATCCCGCACGAAGTTTACGGCGAATACGACGGAGGCCGCGTCCTCCTGCGCCCCGCCGTCCCCGGCACCGGCCTCATCGCCGGCGGCGCCGTGCGCGCCGTCCTTGAAGCCGCCGGCATCAAAAACATCCTCACCAAATCGATGGGATCCAAGAACCACATCGCCGTCGTCCACGCCACGCTCAAAGGCCTGCAAAAACTCCGCCTCGCCGAGCAAATCAAAACCGTCCGCGCATAAAAAATCCACCCGCCCCGCCCGCCCCGACCGCCCGCCAACTATAAAAATCCGAGTCCCGCCCCCTCGACCCACCCGCGAGGGCGGGGCGCCCTTAGGAAAATCACCATGAAACTCCACGAACTCAAAAACGTCCCCGGTGCCGTGCACCGCAAAAAACGCGTCGGCTGCGGCGAAGGCGGCGGACGCGGCAAAACCTCCGGTCGCGGCGGCAAAGGCCAGACCGCCCGCTCCGGCGGCAGCATCCGCCCCGGCTTCGAAGGCGGCCAGATGCCCCTCTACCGCAAACTCCCGCGCCGCGGCTTCAACAACCACAACTTCCGCGTCGCCTACGCGACCGTCAACATCGGCGACCTCGCCAAACTCGACGCCACCATCACCGAAATCAACGCCGGCGTGCTCGCGAAAGCCGGCCTCGTGCGCGACATCGACGACTCGCAACTCAAAATCCTCGGCGACGGCGAACTCGACCGCGCGCTGAAAATCACCGCCGCCAGATTCTCGGCCTCCGCCAAGGAAAAAATCGAAAAAGCCGGCGGCCAGGCCATCGTCGCAGCCGGAACCGCTCCCGCCGCTCCCGCCGCCTGAAACCCTCCCGCCGCCTGACGACACCGGCGGGATTGGAATTTTCGATTCTCGACTCCCGATTTTCGATTGCCAAGCCATCCGCCGCATCACCCGCCCAACCCTTCGCAAAGCCACCCGCCGCCGCCCCCCTCCGCAATCCGCCCTCCCGCCCTCCCGCCCCTCCCGTTTCCCCCCGGCGCGGCGGCGCCCAATCGAAAATCGAAAATCCACATTCCCTCCATGTTTTCCGCCTTCACGAACTCCCTGAAAATCCCCGAGCTGCGCTCGCGCATTTTCTATACCCTCGGCCTCCTGTTCGTCGCCCGTGTCGGCGCGCACATCCCGGTCCCGGGCCTTGACCCCGGCCCGTTGCAAAGATTTTTCGCCGACCAGACCCTTGCCGGGGCCGATTCCGCCGCCGGCTCCATGATCGGCCTCTACAACATGTTCACCGGCGGCGCGCTCGTGAAAGGCGCCATCTGCGCCCTCGGCATCATGCCCTACATCAGCGCCTCCATCATCTTCCAGCTCATGGCCGCCGTGGTCCCCTCGCTCGCCCGCCTCCAGCAGGAAGGCGATGTCGGACGCCAGAAAATCACCCAATACACCCGCTACGCCACCGTCCTCATCTGCATTGTGCAGGCCGTGCTGTTGATCTTCACCCTGCAAAACCCCGGCAGCCTCTTCACCGGCTACGACGCCAACACATACGGCAATATCATCATCATCAGTGATTTCTGGTTCATGCTCACCGGCGTGATCTTTATCACCGCCGGCACGCTCCTCCTCATGTGGCTCGGCGAGCAAATCACCCAGCGCGGCATCGGCAACGGCGTCTCCCTCCTCATCACCGTCGGCATCATCGCCGACATCCCCGGAGCCATCGCGGCCCTGCGCGACCTGTTCTTCGGCCCCATCGGCGTCAACAAACTCGGCATCCACCACGCCGTGCTGATGATCGGCCTCTTTGTCCTCGTCACCATGGGCATCGTGATGGTGGTCCAAGGCCAGCGCAAAATCCCCGTCCAATACGCCAAACGCGTCGTCGGCAACAAAGTCATGGGCGGCCAAAGCTCCTTCCTCCCGCTCAAAGTCAACTACTCCGGCGTCATGCCCGTCATCTTCGCCAGCGCCATCCTCATGTTCCCGCAGCAAATCCTCTCGCAACTCGGCGCGAAAATCGGCTGGTCCTGGATGGTTGAATTTGCGCAGGAATTATTGCGCGGCAACTGGATATACTACTCCATCATGTCGTTCCTCATCCTGTTCTTCAGCTACTTCTGGGTCTCGGTCATGTTCAAACCCATCCAGATCGCCGACGACCTGAAAAAATACGGCGGCTACGTCCCCGGCGTCCGCCCCGGCGAACCCACGGCCAAATTCCTCGACTTCATCATGACGCGCCTCACCCTCGCCGGCGCGATCTTCCTCACCATCATCGCCGTCATGCCCGACGTGCTCCTCTTCGAATTCAACGTCCCCCAACGCGTCGCCATCTTCTTCGGCGGCACCGGCATGCTCATCACCGTCGGCGTCGTCCTCGACACCATGCGCCAAGTCGAAACCTTCCTCCTCCAGCGCCATTACGACGGCTTCCTCAAAAAAGGCCGCATCCGCGCCCGCAACCCCGGCGTCGCCAGCGCCGTGGGCGACGCCGCCGACATGAAAACCGTGGGCAAACTCTGGCTCGTCCTCGGCATCATCTTCCTCGTCGGCCTCTTGGCATGGATCAAAAACAGCTGGCACACTTGGTTCTAAGAACTGTTTTTTAGTTCTTTACTTCGCTCCCGGTGAATGACACAAACACCCTCTTTTCCCCCGGACACACGACCGGGATGAAAATTTTGATGCTCGGCCCGGACGACTCGTTTTCCGAACCTCTCCTGGCCAGGCTCCGTTCTTTGAATATTGAGCACGTCTCCCCCGCCATGCTGATTCAGCGGGAGATTTCGCGTCACACGCCGCTCGGCATCGAAGCCGCGCGCGCCGCCCGGCAAGGCCGACCCCTCGCCGAAGAAACCATCCTCGCGCTCATGCGCCGCTGGTTCTGGACGCGCAAACCCGACGCGGGTTTCGCCCTCGGCGACTTCCCGGCTACGTTGCTCCAAGCAAAAGCACTCGACGAATGGCTCGACGCCCGCGATGAGACGCTCTCCGCCGTCCTCACCGCCCCCGGCGCCACCCCGCCGCCCCTCGTCGATCACTACCGCGCGCAAGGCCTCCTCGTCGAGGACGACGCGCTCGCGGCCCGGCACCCATGATTCCCATCAAAAACAAGGAAGGAATCGCCCGCATGCGCGACGCATGCGCCGTCGCCGCGAATGTCCTGCACGAACTCAAACACCACGTGCAGCCCGGCATCACCACTTACGACTTGGACCAAACCGCCCGGAAACTCATCGAGGCGCACCACGCAAAAAGCGCCTGCCACGGCTACCAAGTCCGCGGAGCACCACCCTACCCGGCCTACGCCTGCCTCTCCGTCAACGAAGAAGTCGTCCACGGCATAGGCAGCATGAAACGCATCCTCCGCGACGGCGACATCATCGCCCTCGACATCAGCATCTGGTATAACGGCTACGTCGGCGACAACGCCCTCACCGTCCCCGTCGGACAAATCGCCCCCCGCGTCGCGGAACTCCTCCGCGTCACCGAAGAAGCCCGCGCCCACGGCATCGCCCGGGCGACCATCGGCAACCGCATCGGCGACATCTCCGAAGCCATCCAACGCCACGTCGAAGCCCACGGCTTCGGCATCGTCCGCGACATGGTCGGCCACGGCGTCGGCGCCTCCATGCACGAAGAACCGCAAATCCCGAACTTCGCCGACCGCAAAAAAAACCGCACCGCGCTCATCAAACCCGGCATGACCCTCGCCATCGAACCCATGGTGAACCTGGGCGGATGGAAAACCAAAGTCCTCTCCGACGGCTGGACCGTCGTCTCCGCCGACGCCTCCCCCTCCGCCCACTTCGAACACACCGTGCTCACCACGGAAAAAGGCCCGGAAATCCTCACCCGCCCCGGCCCGGTTTCCACTCCCGCCGCGCCCCCCCTCGCCACCCGCTAAAAAAATCAGTCCAACCTAAAAGAACTTCTAAAAATCCGAAAACAAACCAACCGCGCACCAGACGAAACAACAACCTGGCAAATCGCGAAAAACTGCAAAATTCCTAAAAACATTCTTCTTTCTAAACAAAATATCCATCCACCTCTGACCTGATAGTTCGCGACCCTTCGCGGTTAAAAACCAATTTTCAGAGACCCCCTTAAACATAAACTTCCAACTTAAACTCAAACCACACTATGCCACGTCTCCTCGGTGTTGAAATCCCCGCGAAAAAGAAAATCGCTTATTCGCTCGCCTACATCTACGGCATCGGCCTGACACGGGCCAACCAGATCGTCCAGGAAACTGGACTCGACCCCCACCAACGCGCCTCGGAACTCACCGAAGAGCAACTCAACAAAATCCTCCAAATCATCACGGAGCACAAATGGGTCGTCGAAGGCGACCTCCGCCGCGCCCACACCGCCGACCTCAAACGCCTCCAAGCCATCGGCTGCTACCGCGGCATCCGCCACCGCCGCGGCCTCCCCGTCCGCGGCCAGCGCACCTCCACCAACGCCCGCACCCGCAAAGGCCCCCGCCGCACCGTCGGCGTCACCAAGGCCCCAGGCAAATAACCTTACCACCACCCGCCATGGCTGAAGAAAATTCCGAACCCAAGCACGAAAAACCCGCCGCCCCCCAGGCCCCCGCCGAAAAACCGGCCCCCGCCCCCAAGGCACCCAAAGGCAAAAAACCCGCCGCCGCCGCGCCCGCCCCCGAGGCACCCCCCGCCGCGCCCGCCGAAAAACTCGTCGAACTCGTCGGCGGCGTCGCCAAGCAACCCACCGCCGAAGACCTCCTCAAAGAAGAAATCGGCGCCATCAAAATCCGCAAAGCCAAAGGCTCGAAAAACATCACCTCCGGCGTCGTCAACGTCCTCGCCTCCTTCAACAACACCATCGTCTCCATCACCGACGCCAAAGGCAACGTCATCGCCTCGTCCAGCGCCGGCAAATGCAACTTCCGCGGCTCCCGCAAATCCACCGCCTACGCCGCCCAAGTCGTCGCCCAAGACGCCGCCCGCAACGCCATGGCGCACGGCCTGAAAGACGTTGTCATCAAAGTCTCCGGCCCCGGCCTCGGACGCGACTCCGCCGTCCGCGCCATCCAAGCCATCGGACTCGAAATCACCTCCATCATCGACGTGACCCCCGTCCCCCACAACGGCTGCCGCCCCCCCAAACGCCGCCGCGTCTGACCCTCCAACCACAACTTAAACTCAAACACACCACACCATCATGGCTCGTTACACCGGCCCGACCACCCGCATCAGCCGCCGCTTCTCCCAGCCCATCTTTGGCGCGACCAAAGCCTACGAAAAACGCACCTATCCGCCAGGACAGCACGGCCCGAAACTCCGCAGAAAACTCTCCGAATACGCCATCGGCCTGAACGAAAAGCAGAAACTCCGCTACACCTACGGCCTGCTCGAACGCCAGTTCCGCCTCGTCTTCGCCAAAGCCAAACGCATCCGCGGCGTCACCGGCGAAGTCTTCCTCCAACTCCTCGAAACCCGCCTCGACAGCGTCGTCTACCTCCTCGGCTTCGCCAAAAGCCGCGCCGCCGCCCGCCAACTCGTCAACCACGGCCACATCCGCGTGAACGGCCGCAAAGTGGACATCGCCAGCTCCTCCATGAAACCCGGCGACGAAATCGAAGTCAGAAACGTCCCCACCTCGCGCCAACTCGCCACCCGCAACATCGAGGAAAACCGCGCCCGCAACGTCCCCGGCTGGCTCACCCTCGACGCCGAAAACCTCAAAGGCACCATGAACCGCCTCCCCACCCGCGACGAGATGGAACCCGGCATCAACGAACAACTCATCGTCGAATTTTACTCGCGCTTCTGAGCCGCCAACCGCTCAAGCCTGAGGCACCCATCCAAATCGCCCCCCAACCACTGGCGGCACGACACCCGATGGGACACCGACAACCAACCCGGCCCACCACCCAACCACGCACCTAACCCGCTCCACCACCGCCATGCCAAAACGTCTCGGAAAGTTCGAACTCCCCGCCAAGCTCGCCAAAATCGAGGAAGGCTCCACGCCGACCTACGCCAAATTTGTCGCCGAACCCTTCGAAGCCGGCTACGGCCACACCATCGGCAACTCCCTGCGCCGCGTCCTCCTCTCCTCCATCGAAGGCTCCGCCATCTCCTCGATTAAAATCGAAAGCGTGCACCACGAATTCCAAAGCATCGACGGCGTCGTCGAAGACGTCACCGACATTGTCCTCAACCTGAAAAAAATCCTCATCATCTCGGAAAAACGCGACCCCGTCACCCTCCGCATCAGCGTCAACCGCGAAGGCCCCGTGACCGCCGCCGACATCCAAGCCGACGCCAACATCCGCATCGTCAACCCCGGACAACTCATCTGCACCCTCGACAAAGCCAGACCCCTCGAAGCCGAAGTCGAAATCAAAACCGGCCGCGGCTACTACCCCGGCGAACAAAACAAAAAAGAAGACCAACCCATCGGCGTCATCCCCATCGACTCCCTCTTCTCCCCCGTCAGACTCGTCAAATATTCCGTGGAAAACACCCGCGTCGGCCAAATCACCGACTACGACAAACTCATCCTCGAAATCTGGACCGACGGACGCATCACCCCCGACGACGCCCTCAAACAAGCCGCCTCCATCCTCGCCCACCACCTCGACGTCTTCAACCGCGCCAGCAACGAAGAATACATCTTCGAGACCCAGACCAGCGAAGTCAGCGAAGAACAAAACAAACTCCGCAAACTCCTGAACATGTCGGTCAACGAAATCGAACTCTCCGTTCGCGCCGCGAACTGCCTGAACAACGCCAACATCACCACCGTCGGCGAACTCGCCATGAAGACCGAGCAAGAAATGCTCAAATACCGCAACTTCGGCAAAAAATCCCTCAACGAAATCAAAGACAAACTCGAAGCCCTCGGCCTCTCCCTCGGCATGAAATTCGACGAACGCCTCCTCGATTCCCGCAAAGACGTTTGAACCCATTGCCAATGACGAACGACGAACAGGAAAGCCCTCGCCCGGCCCAGCCCGCCGCCCGTAAAGAGCACTACCTCATTCGTCATTAAAACACACACCCGCCCCTCGCGCCGCCCGCTGCCGGACAACGCTGCGACCGGGTTGCCGAACGGGGGGCCAAACCAAGAAAAAACACCACCATGCGTCACAACAAACACCGCGCCACCCTCGGCGTGACCCGCGAACACCGCGCCGCCATGCTCTCGAACCTCGGCGCCTCGCTCATCAAGCACGGCCGCATCCAGACCACGCTTACGAAAGCCAAAGCCCTGCGCCCCTTCATCGAAAAAGTCATCACCAAAGCCAAAAAAGCCGCGGCCAAGACCGAAACCAAAGACGCCATCCACCTGCGCCGCCTCGCCCACCGCGACATCCGCGACGAAGAAGCCGTCAAACTGCTCTTCACCGAAAAGCACAAAGACTTTGCCAACCGCCCCGGCGGCTACACCCGCATCTACAAACTCGGCGCGCGCATCAGCGACGCCGCCGAAATGGCCCTGATCGAACTCGTTCCCGCGGACGACCCCGGCTACAAAAAGAAAAGCCGCAAAAACGCCGCCAAAGCCAAAAAAGCCGCCAAAACCACCACCCCCAAGACCGCCGACCTCGAAGCAACCGAACCCGAGGTCACCGAATCCAAAACTGTCGACCCCAAAGCCGCCGACCCCGAGGCCGATCCCTCCTCCTCCGCCGAGACCCCCGCACCCGAAGTGCCCCCCGCCTCCGCGCCGCCCCGCGCCGCCGCCGCCCCGTCCTCCGGGGAGCCGGCAGCCAAGACCTCCGCCGCTGAGGCACCAGCCCCCGAGGCCCCCTCCGCCGCCGAAGGCGAAGCGAAAAAAGACTGAACGCCCCGCCTGCCCAGCCCTCCCCCTCCCAAACGCGCCGGCCCCCCCGGCGCGTTTTTTTATTAGACCTGTCCGCTAACCTCGGCTTCATCGAGATGCAAAATTCAAGATGTTTCCCCCCATGACCGCACCCGGTAGGGAGGCCTCTCCGAGGCCTCCGCGATGGCGTCCCGCTTTTCCCATAAAATTCCAAACATCAAACCCCGTCCTTCGGAATCCTCTCCGAGGCATCCCTACCGCCCGCGACCCTTTTTCAAAGTGCCCTTTCTTCCTTTTCCTCCGTGCGGTGCCGCCGAGGGATAAAGATAAAGATAAAGAGGAAAGAATAAAAAAGCCCGGATGCCTGACTTCACTTGGAATCGCGCCCCTGTCCGCCGCTCCCAAAATCCGGCCTCGCCCGAGCGCCGCCGCCGGCTAGGCTGGCGCCCATCATGGATTTCTCCGCCCTTCGCAAGGACCGCGCCCCCGCCGGGCTGTCCGAAAAAAAACGCGCGCGCGGCTTCGTTTTTTTCACCAACCGCGAAAGCCGTAAAGGCCTCGAACCCGCCGGCAACCCGCGCGCCTCCCAGCGATTCCCCCGGCGCGCGACGGAGCGGCAGGCCGTCACCGAAGGCGCCGCCGCGCCCACCCCGTCGGGGAAGGCTGACGCGTATGGCCACTCTCGTCCGCGCGCCAGCCAGATAAGCGCATGGGCCTCCCCGCAAAACGCCGCCGCCGCGAGCCGGCCCGCGACGGCGGAGACATGCAAGACCATTGAGAAAAAATGCGCCGGGCCGACCGTGCCCGCGCCCCCGCATGGGAACGCCCGGCGCGCGACGCCTGGAGCGGTCGAATGCCGGCAAGGCCGCCGCAACCGTCCGCCCGCCTGCCACCGCAACCATCCGCCCGCCCGACGCCACTCCCGGCGCGGCGCCTCCGGCCAAAGGATCATCGAACGCCTCGCCCCATGAAAATCGCCGCCCGCCCCGCCGCCACCCGCCCCGCGCAACTCGACCTCCTGCCAACCCGCCACGCGGGCGC
>JAIRTK010000352.1 GCA_031254955.1 Opitutaceae bacterium | reverse complement strand
AAAATCACACTTTTGTAGGGGCGTCGCTTGCGACGCCCGGCTTGATAATCGTGCACCAGCAACGGGCTTCGCACCAGCAACGGGCTTCGCAAGCGAAGCCCCTACATGGCTCTGCTTCTAAAGGGCCATGTTCACTGGGAATGGGTATAATACCAGTTCCGAAGCATTTTAGACTTTAGGCAGGATTGGTGCCCTAGGTAGGGGGAGGCGTCCCGCCGAGCCGTTGCCGCCCCTCGGCTCGGCGGGACGCCTCGCCCTACCAAAAATATAAATCTCGTTCGGAAATGGTATAAAGAGGAAAGATTCCGGTGGTGGTTCCGCTTTGGATGGCATCCTGTTGGGATGCGTTTATAAATCGGCGCCGGCGGCGGCGGGCGGATGGGGCGGCGGGCGGATGGGTTATAATAATGTGCCTTGGTCGCCGGCGAGGGGGTGCAGGCCGATGGCTTGGTAGCCTTTGGGGGTGAGGACGCGGCCTTGGGGGGTGCGTTGCAGGTAGCCTTCTTGTATCAAAAAAGGTTCGTGGACTTCTTCCAGCGTCTCGGCTTCTTCGCCGACGGCGACGGCGATGGTGCTCATGCCGACGGGGCCGCCGCGGTAGTGCTCCGCCATGATGCGGAGCATGCGTTTGTCCATCTCGTCGAGGCCGGCGGCGTCGATTTCCAGCAGCTCCAGCGCGGCGGCGGCGACGGGTTGGGTGATGTTGCCTTTGGCGCGTTCCTGCGCGTAGTCGCGCACGAAGTTGATGAGGTTGTTGGCCACGCGCGGCGTGCCGCGGCAGCGGGTGGCGATTTCGCGCGCGCCGTCGTCGTCGATCGCGACTTTGAGCAGGCCGCAACTGCGTTTGATGATGCCGGTGAGGGTGGGCACGTCGTAGTAGTCGAGGCGTGTTTGCAGGGTGAAGCGGGAGCGGAGCGGCGCGGTGAGCAGGCCGGCGCGCGTGGTGGCGCCGACGAGGGTGAACTTCGGGATGGAGAGGCGCACGCTGCGGGCGTTGGGGCCTTGGTCGATCATGATGTCGAGGCGGAAGTCTTCCATCGCGGAGTAGAGGTATTCTTCGACGGTTTTCGGGATGCGGTGGATTTCGTCGATGAAGAGGATGTCGCCTTCCTCAAGGTTGGTGAGGAGGCCGGCGAGGTCGCCGGCTTTTTCGATGACGGGGCCGGAGGTGACGCGGACGTTTTTGCCCATTTCGTGGCCGAGGATGAAGCAGAGGGTGGTTTTGCCGAGGCCGGGCGGGCCGCTGATGAGGATGTGGTTGAGCGGGTCGCCGCGGCGGCGGGCGGCGCCGACCATGACTTGGAGGCGTTCGACGGTTTTGGGCTGGCCGGTGAAGTCGGAGAAGGCGAGCGGGCGCAGCGCGGCTTCGGCGGGCGAGACGGGCGCGGCGAGGGCGTTGGAGATATAGCCTAGGCCTTTGTTGGGTTCGGGTGCGGGCATGGTTGAGGGGGGAGTCTGGAATGGGAATTGACGGGTTGGAACTATTTTGGGCGCGGGGGCGGGGCGTTGTCTTGTCTGGCGGGGCGTTGCCGGATTTCAGCGCCATTCGACTTCGGCGCCGAGGGTTTGGAGGTTTTCGACGAAGCGGGGGTGGGCGCGTTTGATGGTGTCGGCGTTTTTCACCACGCTGCGTCCGGGAATGCTCGCGGCGACCATGTAGAGGGCGATGGTGGCGCGGATCACGTAGGGGGCGTCAACGACTGCCGGGCGCAGTGGTTTGCCGCCGAAGACGAGGATGCGGTGCGGGTCGCTCACCATGATGTGCGCGCCGAATTTCGCCAGTTCGGGCATCCAGGAAAAGCCGTTTTCATAGACTTTGTTCCAGAAATGAATCGCGCCGTGCGCGCGCGTGCTGAGCGCGATCATGAGCGGAAGCAGATCGACCGAGAAATACGGCCAGGGCGCGGCTTCGATTTTGGGGAGGAGGTTGGTGGTGTAGGGTTCTTCGATGACGAGGGGTTGGCGGGCGCGGACGAGGGCGTCGAAGGCGGCGGGGGTGGCGGGAGCGGCGGGAGCGGCGGCGGGTTTCGTTTGCGAAGTCCTCGCGGGGGCGGGGGCGGCATTTTCACCAGTGGCGGGGGCGGCGGGGGTGTGCTCGATGTGGACGCCGAGTTTGCGGAAGGCGCGTGTGATGAGGTCGAAGTGTTGGGGGAGGGATTGTTTCACGCGCACTTCCCCGCCGGTGATGGCGCCGAGCGCGAGGAAGGTGACGATTTCGTGGTAGTCGGTCTGGATGGTCGCGGTGGCGCCGGCGAGGCGCGGGACGCCGGTGACGCGCAGCATGCTGGTGCCCGCGCCTTCGATGCGCGCGCCCATCGCGGAGAGGAATGCGCAGAGTTCCTGCACGTGCGGTTCGCTGGCGGCGTTGATGAGCGTGGATTCGCCGTCGGCGAGCGCGGCGGCCATGAGGAAATTTTCCGTCACGGTGACGGACATGTAGTCGCACCAGTGGCGGTTGCCTTTGAAGCCGGCGGCGGGGAGGGTGATGACCAGCGGCTCGCCGGTGTCGATGACGGCGCCGAGCGTGGCGAGGATTTCAAGATGGGGGTCGATTTCGCGGACGCCGAGCGAGCAGCCGGTGGCGTTGGCGGAGAGGGTGATTTTTTTGAGGCGGCGCAGGAGGGCGGGGTAAAGGAGCACGGTGGAGCGCATGTCTTGCGGGAGTTCGTGTCCGGTGTCGGTCGCGGCGGGGCGGAAGTCGGAGTGGTCGAGGCGCATGGTGCCGGCGGTTTTGTCCCAGTCGATGCGCGAGCCTTGGGCGGCGAGGAAGGCCGTGATTTTGTCGAGGTCGGTGATGGCGGGGACGTTTTCGAGGCGCACGGGTTCGTCGGTGAGGAGCGAGGCGCACACGATGGGGAGCACGGAGTTTTTGTTGCCGGAGGGCGTGATGGTGCCGGTGAGCGGTTTGCCGCCGTTGACGATGAGGTCCATGAGAAGGAAGTAACAAGTGACAGGTAACAAGTGGCAAGCAACCAAGTAACAAGTGGCGGGGGCGCGGAGGGTTTTCGGGGCACAAAAAATGCGGAACGGCAAGCCGTTCCGCATG
>JAIRTK010000329.1 GCA_031254955.1 Opitutaceae bacterium | reverse complement strand
GACGCAAAAAGGGCGAATGAAGTCTGTTGTGATACAGAGGACACGGAGAGCGCAGGGGGAAAATATCTGTTCAGGCGGGGGCTTTGTGGCATTCGTGGGTCGCGCTTTGTGTTCTCTGCGTCACAACGGGCCTTCCCGATTTTTCTTTTTGATGGATGCTTTCAATATCCCCTGTTTCTGTCCATTTCCTGGGTTTTTAAGGGATGATTATATTATGTCGCGGGCGTGGCGATGCTTTGGGCCTGGCGGGTGGATTCGACCACGTGATCGACGATGCCGTAGGCTTTCGCTTCCTGCGCGGTCATGTAGTAGTCGCGGTCGGAGTCCCGTTCGATTTGCGCGATCTCCTTGCCGGTGTGCCTGGCGATGACTTCGTCGAGGACTTTGCGCCAGCGCAGGATTTCTTTTGCCGCGATGGCGATGTCGGACGCCTGGCCGCCCGCTCCGCCGGAGGGTTGGTGAATCATCACGCGGCTGTTGGGGAGCGCGAAGCGTTTGCCTTTCGTGCCGGCGCCGAGTATGACCGTCGCCATGCTCGCGGCCATGCCGATGCAGTAGGTGACGACATCGCACTGGAGGAAGTTGATGGTGTCGTAGATGGCCATGCCGCCGGTGACGACGCCGCCGGGCGAGTTGATGTAGAGGTGGATGTCTTTTTTCGGGTCCTCCATCTGGAGAAAGAGGAGCTGGGCGATGACGTTGTTGGCCACCACGTCGTCGATGGGTGTGCCGATAAAGACGATGCGGTCTTTCAGGAGGCGGCTGTAGATGTCCCATTGGCGCTCGCCGCGGCCGGTGTTTTCATAGACGAGGGGAACGTAGTAGCTCATGTGTGTTTTAGTTTGGTTTTGGTTTAGGATGGAGGTGGAGTTTAAGTTTTAGTTTTAGAGTATTTATCAAAAGAAAAAATCGGGGCGGTTTGTTGTGATGCAGAGGATATAAAGCTTCGATTCGGAGGTCACTGGGCGCGACCCACGGAGGGCACAGAGGCCCTGCCTGAACAGGCTTTTCTTTTTGTGCGTTCCGTGTCGGCGCTCTGTGTTTTCTGTGTCACAATGGTCTTCATTGGCCTTTTTGCGTCTTTGCGCGGGTTGTTTTGTCAGGCGTTCCAAGGTGAAGGGGAGGAGAAATCGAGGGTGAAGGTGTGGCGGCAAAAAATGAAGCGCGCGAGCGGCGGGGCCGGTCGCGCGCGGGTTTTTGGGCGGCCTTGGGAAATCAGGTGGCGGGCGTGGCGGGCGCGGGTTTGTCTGTGGCGGCGGCGGGCGCGGCGGGTGCGGGCGCGGTCGTGGTGACGGTGGCTTTGGAGACGAGCAGGTCCAGGGTTTTGTCGAAGATGATGGTTTGTTGCACCGCGCGCAGGCGGTCGCGGTTGTCGGCGAGTTCTTTCACGAGTTTTTCCGGGTTGGCGCGGCTCATCATGGCTTCGCGGTAGATGAAGGCGTCGATGTCGGACGTGGTGACTTCGATTTTTTCCTGCTCGGCGATTTTGGCGAGGATGAGGCGGGTTTTTACGCGTTTTTCGGCGGCGAGTCTGGCGTTGTCGTAGAGTTCTTTTTTGTGTTTTTCAAATTCTTCCTCGGGCACGCCGCGGCGCATGTTTTCACCGATGATGTTGCGGAGGACGTTTTGGGTTTCTTCTTCGACGAGGCTGAGCGGGGCTTCGATGTCCACTTGGGCGTTGAGCGTTTCCTGTATTTGGCCGCGTTGGCGGCGGCGGTTTTCGTGTTCTTTGCGTGTTTTCAGTTCGTCGCGGATCCGGGTCTTGAGTTCATCGAGGCTGGCGGCTTGCTGGGTCTTGAAGAAGGTTTCGTCAAGCGCGGGCAGTTCGCGGGTGCGGATTTCGAGCACTTCGATGGCGTAGGCGGCGGTTTTGCCGGCGAGGGGGGGGGCGGTCTCGAATGCGGCGGGGAAATGGATTTCGATGGTTTTTTTGTCGCCGTTTTTCACGCCGGCGAGGTGCTGGCCGAGGCCGGGGATGACGCCTTCGTGCGCGCCTTCGACTTCTTCCCAGGTTTGCGGGACTTTGCCGTAGATTTGTTTTTCGGGGAGGATTTCGGCGATGGGTTTGCCGTCGATGCTGCCTTCGTAGGCGAGTTTCACGTAGTCGCCTTTTTTGGCGGGTTCGGTGGAGGTTTTGAACTCGGCGCGTTCGGCGCGGAGGCCGTTGAGCGTGGCTTCGATGTCGGCGTCGCTCGGTTCGGTCGGGGCGATTTCGGTCGGGAGTCCGTTGTATTCGGGGAGGTCGAAGGCGGGGCGGATGTCCACGGTGAAGGTGAGCGTGGCGGCGGTGTCCGGCGCGATGGCGTCGCCGCCGTCGATGGCGGTGACGTTGAGGGCGTCGAGTTTGGATTGTTTGAGGCCGTCGCGGTAGGCTTTGCCGGTCACGCGTTGCTTGAACTCGTCGGTGATGTTTTTGCCGAACTGGCGGGCGACCAGGGTGGCGGGGGCCTTGCCGGGGCGAAATCCGGGGATGCGGGCGTGTTTGATGTATTCGGCCAGCACGGCTTGGTGCTCGGCGGCGACTTCGTCTTGGTCGAGCGAGGCGATGAGTTGCTTGCGGGTGGCGGATACGTCTTTGATTTCGATGTTCACGTTGGGAAAGTGGCGGGTGCGCGGTTTGTGTTCGGAAATCCGCCAAGCTACGTGGCGCCGGGCGGCGGGGTCAATGACGGATTCTTCGCGCGTCGGGAGGGGAGGGGAGGGCGGCGGCGGCGGCGGCAGGGCAGGGGCGGCAGGGGCGGGGCGGCGACGGGGTTTTCGCGAGCGCAAGGAAAGGAGAACCCGAGCGCCTCGCAAACAGTGTCAACGCGAGGGTTAACGTGAGCGTTAGCGCGAGGGTTGAAGAGACTATCGGGAAGAGAAAAAAGGTTTGTCCGAGACCGTCACCGAGCAGACGGAGACGGCTTTTGGTTGTCCGGGGATCGCTCTGCGGCGGCGTTTCGCGGCGTTTCGCAACGTTTCACGGCGTTCCGCGGCGCCGTTCGCGCCGTTCCGCGCCGCTCTTTTTTTTGACTCGCGCCACGCTTCTCCGCGCGCCTAGCCTTTTGCCCGTGTTCGCGTTTCACGAAAAAAGTCAGTCGCGGTTTTTCTTTCCCGTCCTGTGGGTTTCCACCCGCAGGGCGCATTTCATGCCGCGAGCCGGGGCGGACGGGCGAGACGGCGCAAACGGGAAAAACGCCCCCTTGGCGGGGAAACCCGAAAAGCCTGCAAGCCACGCCCGCGTGACCCTCTGATTTTTCCAAACGTCCCCATAGCTCAACAGGACAGAGCAGCAGTTTCCTAAACTGCGTATCCCCGTTCGAGTCGGGGTGGGGATGCCACCTCCAGCCGGCGCGCCGCCGCCTCCCGGCCTTGG
>JAIRTK010000315.1 GCA_031254955.1 Opitutaceae bacterium | reverse complement strand
CCCCTCCCGAAGCCCCCCCATCCGGGACGCCCCCATCCGGAGCAGAGTCCCAAACCGAGCCAGCCTGACAAAAAACGACAACCTCCGCGCGCCCTTCTGGTTTCGGCTGGCGGCACCTCCCAAGACCGCCTGACGAAGACCGGCAGCCTTGCCCCTCCCCTCAAGCCGCGCCCCACCCGGCTCGCGGCTTTTTTAGAGCCTTTTCGGTTTATTCCGTCGCCACCGCAAGAGACCTGGCGCGGAAACGCCGGTAGGGAGGCCTCTCCGAGGCCTCCGCAACCACGTCTTGATTTCCCCATGAAAATTCCAACCGCCCTTTCTGCCCGGCGGAGACCTCTTCGAGGCTTTCGCGAGAATGCCTCGGTTTTTCCAGGAAAGTTCAAATTTTCTGCCCCGCCCGGCGGAGGCCTCGGAGAGGCCTCCCTACCTCCTTCGGAAACACCTCCGCGTAACATCAGTTATTAAAAAGGAAACGGAGTGTTAGTGGGAAGTGCGGCGGGCTTCGCAAGCGAAGCCCCTACATGGCCTGCAATGGCCTGCAGGGCCGGGAATCGGTCGGGGCGCGCTACAGTCGGCCGATTTGCGTGTAGTCAAGCACTGTGTGGCTGATGAAGCCGGCCTCGACCGCGGCGCGGTCGGTCGGCGGGGAACCGGGCGGGGTGATGTCCTCGCCCGGGCGGTAAAGGAAATGGTGGGCGCCATCGGCGCCGGGGGGTTGCGGCGCGAAGAGGCGGGTCACGAGCACGCGCGCGGGGACGGTGCGGCGAAGCTCGCTGTGGTCATGGCAGGGATACGGAAAATTCAGGTTGTGCACGATGAACGCGCGCGGCGGCGTGGCGCGGGCCAGCTCCGGGATGAGCGCGGCGGCGTGGCGCGCGGTCGCGGCGAGGGTGGCGGACACCTCATCCGTCAGCGGCGGCGCGGCGGCGACAGTGGGGGCATCGGTGGTGGTGTCGCTAGCAGTGGCAGCAGCGGCGGCGGTAGTGTTGCCGGTGGCGATGGTGTTGCTGCCGTTGACGGTATTGCCGGCGGTGGTGTTGCCGGCGGTGGTGTTGCCGGCGGTGTCGCTGCCGGTGCCGGTGTTGCCGGTGTTGCCAGTGGTGCCGGTGTTGCCGGTGGTGGAGGTGTCACCGGTGGCGGCGTGTTTTTGGGCGCGGCGGAGTTGTTCGAAGACATCCGGGGCGAGGTGTTGCGAGAGGGCGATGCCGGGCAGGCCGTGCGCGGCGCCTTCCCACGCGCCGCCGATGGTGCCGCTGGCGAGGATGAAGCCGAGGGAGGCGTTGTAACCGATGTTGATGCCGCTGACGACGGCGTCGGGCGCGGCGGGCAGGAGGTGCGCGAGGGCGATGTTGACGCAGTCGGCGGGGGTGCCGTCAACCGTCCACGCCGGGCAGCCGAAGTCGCGTCCGGCGCGCTCGGAGCGGACGGGGCGGTGGCGGGACTTGGCCGCGCCGATCCAGCTTTGCTCGTTCTTGGGGGCGACGACAAAGAGTTCGTGCCCGGCGTCGCGGAGCGCGCGGATGAGGACGTGGAGGAAGGCGCTGGCGATGCCGTCGTCGTTGGTGAGGAGGAGCTTCATTCTGAAGAAGTATCAAGTGACAGGGAGCAGGTGGCAAGCGGGCGCCCGCGGCTCCGGCGGCGCATGTTTCGCGCGCCGCATTTTTCCCGTTTTTTTGTCACTTGTTACTTGAGGCCGGTCGCGTTCTTCCCTCACGGGGTGTTGAAGCGGACGTTGGTGATGCGCTTCCGGTTCATGTCATACATGAAGGTGAGGTAGCGCGGGCCGCCGCTCTCGGGCATGTTGACTTTTTCCAAGGTGAGGAGGCGCGCGCTTTCGGGCAGCGAGGTGTGCATGGCCTCGGCAAAAATATAACGGCTCTCGGCGGGGCCGCTGCCGCTGTAGCGGATGTTGTAATCGGAAAGTGGATACGGGGGCACGCCGTCGGGCAGGCCGGTGATGCGGCGGTCGGCGGCGTAGAACATGCGGGCGAGTTGGTGCTCCATCTCCCGCACTTGCGCCTCGGGGGGCGTCCAGGAGTTTTCCACCCCGAAGGTGCCGGCGGGGATGATGACATGGGCGGCGCTTTTGCCGCGCGAGGGCGAGCCGCAGGCGGAGACAAGCGCGAGCGCGGAGGCGGCGAGGAGAAGGGTCGGGAGCGGTTTCATGCGGATGGGTTTGGAGATTGGGCGCGGGGGCGCGGATTGCCAGAGAGGCAGAAAGCGGAGGGCGGGGCGAGGGAAATCCAGAGGAGAAAATCGGGAGGACGCGACCGCGCCGGCGGGGAAAGGCGCGCCGGGCGGATTTTTTCACTTTTGTCTCACGCAACGACGCATCGGGCGCAACAAAACCGGCGGCGGCGCGGCAGCGTGTGTCTTTTACCGCTTACGAATGGGATTGCTCCATTTGGTGGGACGGCCTCCGTGCCGTCCGTCACGGGGGGGAGCGGACGGCATGGGTGGAATCTGACGGCATGGGTGGAAGCGGACGGCATGGAGGCCGTCTCTTCAAATGGATAGGTTCCGCTCAAGTCCAAAACGGGGGTGGAAAGGGTATGACTCATATGACTCACTGGGGTTATGCGCCGCCGTCATAGCGCAGGTTGCCAGGCTTCTCGCTTCGCTCGGGACCCAACCTGCTGGGCACGCAATGCGTGCGTGGCATGAAGCAGACTTGGGAATGCAGCAGACTTGGAAGTCTGCGCTACGATCGAGCGCAGCGCGTAACATCAGTTACTCACCTGATGGCCAAATCCTAATTGAGGTTACGCGGTCGGAGGTATTTTGTATCACCAAGCGCAACAAGCTCGCGCCGCGGGCAACGCGGAGTGCCGTCCACGGGCGAGTCGCCCGTGCCATCCGAACCGGCGGCTTCGCCGCTCAAGCGGCTGGAAACCGCTTCCTCGCTCAAATGCCGCGTTTCTCCGCTCAAACGCCGCGATCTCGCGCTCAGGGGCGGGGCGTTCGTGGCTTTTTCAGGGGCGGGGGCAGGGGGGGCTGCTCGTTTTGTCCGGAACCGGTCTGCGATGTCGCGGATGTCGCGGGCTGGAAAGCCCGCGCTCCTGTCCACGGGCGGGGACGCCCGTGGGGGCACGCGGGATGCGTGCGCTCCTCGGAAACGCTCACGGGTGAGTCGCCCGTGACACTTTAAGCACCCGTGACACTTTAAGCGCCTGTGGCACTTTGACCGTTCGTGGCGCTTGAAGCGTTCGTGGCGCTTTGACCGTTTGTGACTCTTGAGCCGATCTGCCTCGCGTTAGCCTTGGGGGACAAGGGGGGACGCATTTTTATTTTTTGACGTGGGCCAGAATCTCGGCGGGCGTCGTCGTGGCGGTGCCGAGTTTGCCGACGACCACGCCGGCGGCGGCGTTGGCGAACTCGGCGGCGGCGGGCAGCGGCGTGCCGGCGGCGAGCGCCAGCGTGAGCGAGGCCAGGGCGGTGTCGCCGGCGCCGGACACGTCGAAGACTTCGCGCGCGGCGGTGGGGATGACGCGGGCGATTTTTCCGCCGGAGGAAAGGAGCATGCCGTCTTCGCTCATGGTGATGACGAGGTTGCGGGTGCGGTAGAGTTTGTGCAGGCGGGCGCAGACTTCGGCGGCGGGAAACGGCGCGCCGGGGCTTGGCTCGATGCCGGCGAGTTGGAGCGCCTCCCGGCGGTTCGGCGTGATGAGGTCGAGGTCGCGGAAGGCGAGCGGGCGCTTGGGCTTGGGGTCGAGCGTGATGAGTTTCCCGGCGGAGCGGGCTTGGCGCGTGATGGCGCGCACGAGCCGGTCGGTGAGGAGGCCTTTCGCGTAGTCGGAAAGGATGACGGCGTCGTGCGAGCGGACGGCCTCGGAGAGAAGCGGGGCGATTTTGCGCGGGTCGATGGCGTAGGCGGCGGGCGGCGATTCGCGGTCGAGGCGGCAGAGTTGCTGGCGTTGGACGATGATGCGTGTCTTGAGGATGGTGGAGCCGGTGCCGGGCGTGGGAATCGTCGCGACGGCGTGCTCGCCGAGGATGCGGGCGAGGCGGCGTCCGGCTTCGTCGTCCGCGAACAGGCCGGCGACGGTGCATCGCGCGCCGAGCGCGGCGATGTTGAGGGCGACGTTGGCGGCGCCGCCGGCGGTGTAGGTGTCGCGGGCGATGTCCACCACGGGCACGGGCGCCTCCGGCGAGATGCGGGTGGCGTCGCCCCACACGTAGTGGTCGAGCATGACGTCGCCGATGACGAGGATGCGCAGGCCGGCGATTTTTTCGAGCAGTGACTTGGCGGCGGTGGGGGAGATCATGGGATTGCGGAATTTGAAATGCGGATTGCGGAATGGAAAGACCTTGGCGGGATGGAGCGGTCCCTGGGGCGGCGGAAACGCATGGAGGGGGCGGCGGTTGCCCGGGCGCGCTTAAAATCCCAGCGCGGCTTTTTCGAGCGCGGGGCGCAATTTTTCGCCGTCGGGCGCGCCGTATTTTGCGATGCGTTGCACCATGTAAACCGTGACGCGTTTTTCCGCCGGCCAGACGGTGAGGTTTGTGCCGTGCGCGCCGCCGTGCCCGAACCGGCCGCCGGCGCCGAGCACGAGGCCGAGGCCGTAGGCGGCGCCCGCGTCTGGCGGCGTCTGGCGGCGCGTCATTTCGGCGATGGATTTTTCGCTGATGATCCGGTGTCCGCCGAAGCGGCCTTGGTTGAGCAGGAGCCGCCCGAATTTCGCGACATCCGCGGCGGTGGAGAACAGGCCGCCGCCGGGGGTCGGGTGGCGGCGCGCGCGGTCGTCGAGCGGATAGGTGCGGCCACTCACGGGGCCGGGCGCGAGCGTGTGTTTTTCGGGGTCGCCGCGATAGCTTGTGGCGAGGCGCGCGAGTTGGTTTTTGTCCGGCCAGAAAGTCGTGTCGTTCATTCCGAGCGGGTCGAGCAGACGGGTTTGCAGGAATTTTTCGTAGGGGATGCCGCCGACAATCTCAATCACGCGGCCAATGGCGCCGATGTCCAGGCTCGAATAACTGTAACTTGTGCCCGGCTCGAAGAGCAGGTCGAGCCGGGCGTGGCGGGCGACGGCGGCGGCGAGCGGGCGGGTGTCAATGAAACGCTCGCGCGGGTCGGCGCGTTGCATTCCGGCGGTGTGCGAGAGGAGTTGGCGGAGCGTGATCGGGTGTTTGCGGAAAACGGCGGCGCCGGCGGGCGCCCGGCCGCGGGCGGCGGTTGCCACTCCTTCGTCGTTCACCGTTGTTTTCTTTTTTGAGGGCGAGATTTTTTGCGGCGCGGCGAACTCCGGGAGGTATTTTTCAACGGGGTCGTCGAGCGCGACCTTGCCTTCGTCCACGAGCATCATCAGGCAGGCGGCGGTCATGGGTTTTGTCATTGAGGCAATCCAGAAAACAGCGTCGGGGCGCATCGGTTTTTGCGAGGCGATGTCGGCGAGGCCGGCGGCCTCGCACGCGAGGGTTTTTTCGGCGTCGGCGACAAGAAAAACGGCGCCGGCGGCGGCGTTTTCATCGATGTATGGTTTGATCATTTCCGCGAATCCTCCAGTGCCGGCGGGCGCGGCGCCGGCGGTGGTCAGGAACGCGAGAAGTGCGACAAGACGAAGTTTCATCGGGATTCTTTTCGAGGTCTTTGGAGGGGGGGCAATGAGGTGTCTCCGGCATTCACTCGATTTCCCATTCGTAGTGGAAATCGGAGAGCGGTTTGGGGCGCGTGGCGGTGACTTGGACAACGTCTTCGATGCGGCAGCCGCCCAGGCCGGGATAATACAGGCCCGGCTCGACGGTCACGACGGAGCCTTTTTTCAACACGGAATCCACCGTGCTGACGCGCGGCGCCTCGTGCACGGCGAGGCCGAGGCCGTGCCCGGTGCCGTGGAAAAAGCCCGTCGCGCCCTTGGCGGTGCGTTTCGTCTCGTAGCCGCGGGCGGCGAAGACCGTGTTGACCGCGCCGTGCACGGTCTGGCCGTTGACGCCGGCGCGGATGGTCTTGAGCGCGGCGAGTTGCGCCTCGCGGACGGTGGCGACGAGCGCGCGCCGGGCGTCGCTGGCGCGGCCTTTCAGGAAGGTGCGCGTCATGTCGCCGTGGTAGCCGGTTTTTTGCACGCGCGGGAAAACGTCCACGACGACAAGCTCGCCGGCGCGCAGCGGGCCGTGCCCGGTCTCGTGCGGGTCGCAGGCTTGGTCGCCGCCGGCTGCGATGGTGTCGAGGGCGGACGCGCCCGCCTCCAGGCAGGCGATTTCGATGGCGGTCTTGAGGCGCTCGGAGGTGAGCGGCCGTCCGTCGAGAAAGAGTTTGCCGGCGCGGACGGTGGCGGCGCGCAAGGCGCGCTCGGCGGCGGCGATGCCGAGCGCGGCGGCGCGGTTGCCTTCGCGGATGGCGGCGGCTTCGCGGGCGGTCTTGATTTCGCGTTCCGGGAAAAAGGGGCCGTTGGCGGGGTCGAGCCGGAGGCCGTGGATCTGCGTGAGGCGCGCGTAAAGGCTGGCGGGGAAGTCCTCGGGCACGCGGAAATGCCGCGTGCGAAATTCGGCGGCGATGACCGCGATGGTCTCGGCGGGCGAGAGGCGCCCGAGCTGCGAGTATTTCTTGAACGCGGCCTCGGCGTAGGGTTCGAGCGGGAGGACGACATCGAAGGCGGAGTCGCGTTTCACGCGGGCGAACTCAAGGGCGTTGACCACGGCGTGTTTTTTGCCGCCGAGGGCGAAGGAGATGAACGCGTCGGGCACCTGCACGCGGCCAAACCAAAGCTGGTCGGCGTTGTGCGCGGAGTCGGCGAAGAGAAGCAGGGCGGGCGGAGCGGGTGTGGCGGTCATGGCGGAAAATGCGGCATCGGAAATATGGCGAAAAATGCGACATCGGAAATCCAAAATCTTGAGTTTGTTCGCGCAATCATTAGCCACGGATGGCATGAAAAACGCAAATCCGGTTTCATCGTTGCTGGGTGTGCTGCTGGCGCTGGTGTTCGCGGGAGCGCCGGCCGGATGCGGCGGGGCCAAATCGGGCGCGGAGGAGCGCAAGCCCGCGTCGGAGTATTTTCCCATCAAGCTCGGCGGGCAGACGGTGCGGATGCAACTGGCGGCGCACCCGATGGAGATGGCGCGCGGGTTGATGGGGCGGCGCGACCTGGCGGAGGACCAGGGGATGATTTTCGTTTACCAGAAGCCGGCCCGGATGGGGTTCTACATGCGCAACACGCCCGCGCCGCTCGACATCGGCTACTTCACCGCCGACGGCGTGCTGCGCGAGATTTACCCGATGTATCCGAACGACGAGACGACGGTTTCCTCGCGGGGCAGGGACATGCAGTTTGCGCTGGAGGTGAACCAAGGCTGGTTCGAGCGGCACGGCGTGCGGCCCGGCGCGCGGCTCGATCTCGACGCGCTCAAGGCCGCGATGAAAGCGCGGGGATTTTCACCGAAGGATTATGGCTGGTGATTTTCCGCGCCAGTGATTTCCCGCGCCAGTCGCGGCCCCGGCGCGGACGCGCGGCCCGGAACCACGGCTGGCGGCGCCTGGGAATGCAGCCAGCCCGGCTGGATGCGATTCAAAGCGGCATCAGAATCAGTCAGAATCAAAAGGGATGAGGAAGCGCGCCCGCGCAAGGAGCGGCGGCGTCCCGCCGCCGGACGCGAGCAACGCGAGCGCCCCGCCCGTCCACGCGAGCACCCTCCACCCACGGGCTTTCGCGCAACCCAAACGCAAACGGGCTTTCGCGCAACCCGTCGCAAACCCCCACCGCAAACGGGCGAGACTGCGCCTCGTCCGGCGGCGGGACGTCGCCGTTCCTTGCGCGAGCGTCCTGATTCTACTTTTGCCAACCGAGGTTAACAAAGCAGTCTTGGAGTGACGCGATTCCGAAGCGCGCCCGCCCGGCTTCATGCAATCAATATGCCTTGCCATGCGCGGATTTAGGGATAACTTGAAGCCTTTTATGAAACTCCGACTTCTCAGACAGACCCTCTTCATCCTTCTCGGACTTTTTGTCACGGGACTTTTCGCCCATGGCCAGACCGGTTCCCTGGCGGGCCGCAAATACATCGGCTTCTGGGAAATCTCTCCTGCGATGATGTTCGCCCCA
>JAIRTK010000298.1 GCA_031254955.1 Opitutaceae bacterium | reverse complement strand
GCTTGCCTCCCGGCAGGAGGCGCTCACCACTCTTACTCTCCGTCCTCCCCCTCCCAAGTTTCTTTCCGTCTTTCCCCGGCGCATCGCGCTGGGTCTCGCGCTAACAACAAACGCCCTTTACGATTTGCGCTCTGCGTCTTTGCGTCTCCGCGTGAGTTCGCTTCATGCCTCCGCCCCCTTCATGACTCCACTCCTCTTCATGCCTCCGCCCCTTTCATGTCCCCGCGCTCTTCATGCCCCCGCACCATCCGTCATCCCATCGGTCCCTCCGGGTCGTCCGCCATGCGGACGGGCGGCCTTCCCGGCGCGGCGGCATGAGGGGCGATGTCGCGGACACGGCGGGCGAAGACATACGTCAGCATCATCCAGAAAGCGGAAAACAGGCCCGCGAGCGCGAAGCCGTGGAGCCGCCCGTCCGGCTGCGCGGTGATAAGCAGGCCCGCGACGATGTTCGCGATCGCCCCAGCGGCCTGTTGCACGGCGAAGTTCACGCTCATGAAGCCGCCGCGATAGCGCTGGTCCACGGCGTTGGCCAGCATGGTCATCGACGGCGGGAAACGCGACCCCATCGACACGCTGAAGGCCGTGGTCGCCATCAAGGCGACCAGCAACGGCACCGGCGGCAGGTTGGTAAGGACGAGCACGGTCACGATGCCGCAGACCGTGAACACGCCGATGAGCCGCAGCTTGTCGTGTTTGTCCACGAGCCGCCCGACCACCGGCGTCGTGAAAAACATCACCGCGCCGCTCGCGAGGTAAATGTAGAGCAATTCGTGCTTGGCTATGCCCACGTTGGCCACCATCGCCGGGGCCATGAAAGGAAAGATCGCGCCGCCCGCGAGCACGAGCGACGCCGTCAGCCAGAAACCGCGCCGGTGCGTGCGGATGGTGACGATGGCGCGCATCTGGCTGAGGGGATTGTGCCCGGAAAACACCGGCCGCAACGACGGCAGCGCGCGCCCCCCGATGAACAACACCGGCACGCTCACCGCCGTGAGCAGGAAAAACGTCGCGTGCCATTCCAGCTTTTCGGCGAGCAGCAGCCCGAGCGGCACGCCGAGCACCTGTGCGAGGGGAAACGCCGTCGCCACCACGCCCATCGCGCGCCCGCGGCGCTCCGGCGGGATGAAGTCGCCCACCATCGCGACCACGACGGAGCTGGCCACGCCGCCGCACGCGCCCGCCGCCAGGCGCGCGACCAGCAACGCCCAGTAAGTCGGCGCGAGCGCGCACGCCAGCGTCGAGACGCAGAAGCCCGCGTAGAGCGCGAGCAAGGCGTGCTTGCGGTTGAAGCGGTCGAGCACCGCGCCGCCCAGCAACCCCGTGACCGCGGCCGCGAGTCCGTAGGCGGCGGTGAGCCGTCCGAATTGCGACGGGCTGATGGAAAACACCTCCATCAAATACGGCCCGAGCGGCATCATGACCATGAAGTCCAGCACGTGCGTGAACTGCACGGCGCCGAGCACGACGAGCGTGAGGCGTTCGTTGACAGGTTCCCCGTTGGGCAGCGTGACCGGCGTAAAGGACATGGCGGACTTGCCAGCATGGCCCGCCCGTGCGCACAGGCGCCAGTCCTTATTTCCCTCAAAAAAAATCGTTCTCGTTCTCTTACTCGTTCTCGCTCTCCCCCCTCACCTCCTTAATCGTTCTCGTTCTGGTTCTCTCTTATTCGTTCTCTCACTCTCTGCTGTTACACGAGCCGGCGTGGCGCAGGCGCGGGAGTGCCGGTAGGGAGGCCTCTCCGAGGCCCCCCCGCACCCTCTGGAAATCTATTTTCAGAGGTAGAGCGGGATGCCGATGACGGCGTTTTGGTTGCCGAATGGCAACCAAACGACAACCAAATCCCCCAAAGCAACCTAACCAAGGTATCGTGTTTACGGCACCTTCAAGACTCCCGGAAATGCGCGGCATCAGAGTTTTCGAGAAAACGACTGGGAGGAAACGGTTCTTCGTCTCTTGGCGCGTCGAGGGCAAGCGCATCGCCAAAGCGTTTGTTTCAGAGGCGGCGCGGGCGCGGTTCGCTCGTTCGCTGAACACGGCGCGGGAGCGCATCGGCAGGCAGGCCCTCGCCTTCAACGCGGCGGATTGGGCGGAATGGCTCCGGTTTAAGGAACTTGTCGGCGCGGTTGACCCGTTGATCGTGGCGCGTGAATGGCTTTCTTTCCGGCGTGGGACGGCTGACGCGTCGCCTTCCTTGGTCGAGGGGGTGTCGCTGTTCAAGGATGCGGTGAGCGTCGCGGGGGCGAGCAATGAGGTTAAAAAACGAATGAAGCTGCCTCTGGAAAGCTTGCTCAATTTCGCTGGCGGCGCAACGCGGGTTGCGGCGGTGGACTCCTCGATGCTGGTCAAGTGGCTGGCGTGGTTGAAGGCCAAGCGGAAGTTTGAGCCGGAAACCTTGCGGCGTTACCGCGCAGTTGCCAACGCGTTTTTCAGGCATCTGCATTTGTCTCGGGTGATTGCTTGGAATCCGTGCGCGGCGGTGAAGCCGGCTCGGGTGGTGGTCAAGGATGTCACGGTGCTGGCGGTCGCGGATGCGGTCAAATTGTTCTCCGTGAACCGGGGCAGGCCGGTGTTGACGCGGTTGGCGTTGGAGGCGTTCGGGGGGTTGCGTTACACGTCTGCGATCAGATTAGAAAAGCATGAGGTGGACTGGGAAAACAGGGCGTTGCGTTTTCCGGCGCACAAGCACAAGTCGGGGCGT
>JAIRTK010000291.1 GCA_031254955.1 Opitutaceae bacterium | reverse complement strand
AGCCTTCCCTATCCTGTCGCCCGGGACACGCCCCGGGGCGCGGAAGCGCCGGTAGGGAGGCCTCTCCGAGGCCTCCGTCGAGAACGCTCCGCGTTCCCCCTGATACTTCAAACCGCCAGCCCCGCCCGACGGAGGCCTCGGAGAGGCCTCCCTACCAGCGCTTCCGCGCCAGACCGTTTGCGTTGGCGACACCACAAGACCACAAGGCTTTAGCCTGTCTTTTAAAATGCCCCGGTCTTTAAAAATATCCGGCCCTACAAAATTCGCCGCGCCACGTAACCTCAGTTAATAACATTTCCCGTGGGTTCCTCGCTGCCCTTCGTCACCCACGGCTAAACGCTGCCACCCCTCCGGGTTTTGCTGTCTCATCGAAAATAGCGACGAACCGAAGGGGAAGAGGAAGAGAAAAGGGCAAGGCGAAAGACAAAAGAGGGAAGAGGAAAAAAGAAAGCCCCCAGAAAGCCCCCTGCCATTACGCGGGCCGCAAATCGCAAACCGCAAACCGTAAACTACAAACCGCAAACCGCGAACCATGCGGGCCATGCTTCATGCCGTGTGCGTTCTCCATATCGAATCAAGGATTTTGCCGGCGCCTCTCGGGTTGGCCCTTTTATATTCAAATCAAAATCATTCGATTTTGGCGAATGCCTGCCTTACAGGTTGTGGCCGAACCATGCCACGGCTCTTGTGGCAAAACACGTCATGACCACTTTCACCGACACCATCGCCGCGCTGGCCACGCCCATCGGCGCCTCCGCCATTGCGGTCGTGCGGGCCAGCGGCCCCGCCTGCGCCAAACTCGCCGCCGCCGCCCTCCGCACGGGCGCCGCCGACGCCGGCGCGCGCCTCCCCTCCCCTCCCCCACCCCGCCTCGCCATCCACGCCGATTATCAGGACCGCTCCGGCGCCGTCCTCGACGATGTTCTCGCCACCTACTTTGCCGCGCCGCACTCCTACACGGGTGACGACTCCCTCGAAATCTCCTGCCACGGCAACCCCTTCATCGCCCAAAAAATCCTCGAAGACCTGCTTGCCCGCGGCTGCCGCGCCGCCGGACCAGGCGAGTTTACCCGGCGCGCCTTTCTCAACGGACGCATCGACCTCAGCCAGGCCGAGGCGGTCATGGACCTCATCCACGCCCGTGGGGAACGCGCGCTGGCCGCTGCCAACCAACAACTTCGCGGATCACTCGGTCGCCACGTGGCCGCGCTCACCGGCGAACTCCTCCAAGCCCTTGCCCGCGTGGAGGCCTACATCGACTTCCCGGACGAAGACCTCCCCGCCGAGGATCGCACCCTTGTCCGCCGCGCCCTCGCCACGCTCACCCAAGGCACCGACCGCCTCCTCGCCACCCGGCGCTATGGCGAAATCCTGCGCGAAGGCATTAAAACCGTCCTCCTCGGCGAGCCTAACGCCGGCAAAAGCTCGCTCCTCAACCGCCTCGTCGGACGCGACCGCGCCCTCGTAAGCCCCGAACCGGGAACCACTCGCGACTTCATCGAAGAGCGCCTCATCCTCGGCCCGCACTGCCTGCGCCTCATCGACACCGCCGGGCTTAATCCCTCCCCCGCGCCGCTCGAAAAACTCGGCATGGACAAGACCCTCGAACGCGCCGCCGAAGCCGACCTGCTCATCCTCGTCCTCGACGCGACCCGCCCCGCCCCCGTCCTGCCCCAAGAAATCATGAAACGCCTGACCCCGGAAAACACCGTGGTGGCTCTGAACAAATGCGACCTTCGGCCCGCGCCCGCCCCCGCTGACGCGGGAAGCGGCAAGCGGCAAGTGATACCACCGCCGAATGAGATTGAGCCTTGTGACGGAACGGCTTCCGTGCCGTCCGTCACGGGTGAAATCGGACGGCACGGAAGCCGTCCCTCCACAAGGACAGGGGCCGCTCAAGTCCCAAACGAGTTCGGGAAAAACATAACAAGCACCAAAAATGAAAATCCCAACGAACCAACCCCCAATCCTCAAAAAAATCTCAACACGCATCCAATCAATGACCTGCAAACCGACATAACCCGTCCCGCCTCCGCGTCCCCTCCCCTCCCCCACCCTTCCGCGTCGCATCTTTCAACCTTTCCCCTCTCCGCCCTTACCGGCGAAGGCATCCCGGCGCTCACGGAGGCGATCATCGCCCGCGCCGAGGCCTTCCGCCTCGACCAAGGCGGTGATCTTATCGCCATCAATGCCCGGCACGCCGATGCCCTCGCCCGCGCCCGCAACAGCCTCGCCGACGCCGTTGCCAACCTCGATGCCGCCGGCCCGGAGGAACTTCTCTCCAGCGACCTCCGCGCCGCCCTCGACGCCCTCGGTGAAATCGCGGGCCGCATCGACAACGAGCGTATGCTGGACCATCTCTTCGCGACATTCTGCATCGGGAAATGAAAACGGCGTCCGCGCCGCCAGTTTAATACCCATTCCCAATGAAAATCACACTTTTGTAGGGGCGTCGCAAGCGACGCCCGGCTTGATAACCGTGCACCAGCAAAAGCCGCGCTCCAGCAACGGGCTTCGCAAGCGAAGCCCCTACATGGCTC
>JAIRTK010000248.1 GCA_031254955.1 Opitutaceae bacterium | reverse complement strand
CGGCGCGGAGGATCGAGCCTTTGCTGGTGGTGCGTGAATCCACCGGCAAGGCCCGGCTGCGGCAGGTTTGAGTGCGGGACGGGCGGGTAGTGGACGAGGCAGGGCGTCAATGAAGCATTTTGCCTAAAACGCCTCGCCGCATCCGCCCTTTCGCTCGAAAAAGGCGGCTGCGCGCACCGGTGCGCGCGGCTTGGATGGCTTCCCGCGCCAAGCACGGTTTGAGCCTCCGTCGCCCCGCCTCCCTCGCGCCTCCCCGCCCCCTCTCCCTCCGCCCCGCCCCGGTTCTGACTGTAACACATGTCCTGCCGTTGGCTCGCGCGCGGCCACCGGCTCAAGATGCGCGTCATGACTCCTCCCCGTCTCCCCCGCCCGCCGTCCGTCCCCCCGCCCGCCGTTCGCCTCCCGCCTGCCGTCAGCCTGCTGTCAGCCACCCGCCTCCTCGCCTCCACCGCCGCCATCGGCGGCGCGCTCGGCGCGTTAAACGCCGCGACCCCGGCCGCGACCGCCCTCCCGCCCGCGCCGTCGCGCCCGATGAATGTGCTTTTTCTCGTGGCGGACGACCTGCGCGCCGAGCTTGCCATCTACGGCAGCCCGAAGGCACGCACGCCCAACCTCGACAAACTCGCCCGCCAAGGCGTGCGTTTCGAGCGCGCCTACTGCCAGTATCCGCTTTGCGGACCGTCGCGCGCGTCGATTCTCACCGGACGGCGACCCACCACCAGCGGCCTTTATGGCAACCGCGAATGGTTCGGCGCGAGCTTTCCCGACTGGGTGAGCCTGCCGAAGTATTTCCGGCGGCAGGGCTACGACTCGATCCGCGCCGGAAAGATATTTCATGGCGGCATTGACGACACCGAAGCCTGGACCGCGGGCGGCGATACGCGCCTGCACAACAACAAAATCAACACCGCCCCGCCGCAATACGTGCCGCCCGTGGCGGCGCGCACGCACGTGGGCACCATGCGCCGCGCCGACAACTCCCGCGCCGCCTACTCCGACCGCTGGGAAGCCGTCGAGGGCGAGGCCGCCACGCAACTCGGCGACACCCGCGCCGCCAACCGGACGATCGCGAGCCTGCGCCGCGCCAAGGAAAACGGACGCCCGTTCTTCATCGCCTGCGGCATGGTGAAACCGCACTCGCCGCTCGTCGCGCCCAAGGAGTTCTTCGACCTCTACCGCGTGGAGGACATGCCCCTGCCGCCGGATTTCGCCGCCCGCCCCACCGTGCCGCCGGGATTCCCCGCCGGCGCCATCCGCCCGAACAACGCCGATCTCTTCATCAACCGCGACGCCTCGCCCGAGGAGGCGCGCGCCATGATCCGCGCCTACCTCGCATGCGTGAGTTATGTGGACTGGAACCTGGGCCGCGTGCTCGACGAACTCGACCACCTCGGCCTGCGCGAAAACACGATCGTCGTTTTCTGGAGCGACCACGGCTACCAGCTCGGCGAAAAAGGCAAATGGTCGAAAGCCGGCTCGCTTTGGGAGCAGGGCACACGCGTGCCCTTCATCATCCACGACCCGCGCGCCAAAGGCAACGGACGCAGCTCGCCGCGCATCGTCGAGTTGCTCGATATTTACCCGACGCTGGTTGAGCTGTGCGGCCTTCCTTCCGCGCCCGGACTCGAAGGCACAAGCCTGCGCCCCCTGCTCGACGACCCCGCCGCCCCTTGGGACCGCCCCGCATACACCCTCTGGAACGAGCACGGCAAAGGCATCACGGGCATCGCGGTGCGCACCGAGCGCTGGCGCTACGCGGAGTTTTTCGGCAGTCGCGGCCCCGGCGCGATGCTCACCGACCCGATCAACGACCCCCACGAACTGAAAAACCTCGCCGCCGACCCCCGCCACGCGGACTTGGTGACGAAGCTGCACGCGCTCGCCACCGCGCAAGTTTCCGGAAAAACGGAACTGTCCGCCCCGCCGGAAAAATGAGGCCCGCCCGCACGGCGGACGTGGCAAAAGCGTGACAAGTTTCGTGTCACCATCAGCATTGCAATGCCCCTTTGTTAACCGCGGTTCTGAGGTTAACGCGAAGCGGTGCGGCTCGGCTGGCACGGGCAACCCCACGGATCGTCCGAAGTTACACGGATTTCGTTTCCGAACGAGGGTAGGGAGGCCTCTCCGAGGCCTCCGTCAGATGGGGTGCGAAGCCAAAACTTTCATAGGACAATCAAAACGTGATGGCGGTAGAAAAATCGAAACATGATGGCGGATGCCGCTCCGAGGCCTCCCTGCCGCCTTTGGCCAGTCGTTAATGGGCTTTGAATTTTAAATCACGGCGAAAACCGGGTTGGCGAGCGCGTCTATTCAAAACAACAAAGGACCTCCCGCATTTCCCATTCCTCCCATTCCTCCATTCCTTTCCGAATTACTTTGGGTCAACGGGTGAGGGCGCGGGGGAGGCGCCAGACAAGATCGGTGTTTCCGTCGGGATTGAGGGGCGCGTAACCGGATTGCGATGAGGTGAGAACGAGCACGGTTGCCTTGCCGCGTTGTTCAAGACGAAGCGCGGCGTTCGTGACCGGATGCGTGAAGGCCGTTGCCGTCGTGCCAGAGGGCAACCAGGGGGCGCGAATGCTTTCCAATGTTATGGTCGCAGGCAGATCAGGGACGGGGGCGGGGACGGGGGCGGGAACGGGAATGGGAGCGGGAGCGGGAATGGGAGAGGGAGAGGGGGAGGGGATGGGGGCGGAAGAGGGAGAGGAAGCGGGGGCGGGAGAGGGAGAGGCGGGTTGGCGGGTTTGCATTGTCCAGATTGCGGCCAGTCCGGCGCGATAAAGACGTTGCCGGGCGACGGCGTCAGCAAGGCGGTCGAGCGTCCAGGTGACTTCGAATTGCTCACTGTCGATGTCGGTGTCCGCGTCGGCATCCGCGTCGGCGTCGGGGGCGTTGGCGGCGTTGGTGGTGGCGTTGGTGGTGACGTCGATGCTGGCATCGGTGACGGCGTCGGTGGTGGCGAGGGGGGCGGGAGTTTCCGGATTTCCAGATTCGGACGCGGCGAGTTGAGGGGCGTTTTTGAGGGCGAGTTGAGGGGGATTTGAGGAGGTGTTTTTTTGGGGTGTTTTTGTGGGCCATTGTCCGGCGGAGATTTTGTCCAGCGCGTCGCGCAGGAGGATGGCATTGTCGAGCATGCGGGCCTGGTAGCGTTTGATTCCGGGGCTGAAGTTGCTCATCCAGGCGAACAGGCGCCAATGCAGGGGTATGTGGCGGGAATGGTCTTCAATATC
>JAIRTK010000235.1 GCA_031254955.1 Opitutaceae bacterium | reverse complement strand
GGCGTGTTCGCCGGCGTCGTCGCGCTTGCCGGCGGCCTGTGGCTCTGGCGCGCCAGCTCCGACGTGCGCGCCGAAATCGCCGCCGGACGCAACCCCGCCGAGGCCATCGTCAACCGCTTCGGCGCCCCCGTGGTCGAGGGCATCTTGAAAAGCGAGGCCCTCCTCCCCGCCGGCGTGCGCGGGCAAATCAACCAAGCCTTCGACGAGTCCGCCGACCAGCGCCTTTCCCTCGCCGGCCAGTGGATGCTCCAGCAAGCCGCCGCGAACAACGGACGCCTGCCCGACACGCTCGCTGGCTTTGGCAAAAACGCCGCCCCTCCCGCCTCTCCCACCTCATCCGCCCCTTCCGCTGCGTCCGTCCCTTCCGCTTCTCCCGCCACGTCCGCCTTTCCCACCCCATCCGCCCCTCCCACGCAGCCCGGCACGTCCGACTCCGGCCCCGCCATGCCGGACATCGCCTTGATGATGGGCGGGCTGGACCTGTCGGCCTTCGGCGGCCTCATCACACGCGGCCTGAAACCCGTCCCCGGCATGGACACCGCCAACCCGCCCGAAACCGTGATTCTTCACTACGCTCGTCCGCTCGCCGACGGCACGGTGCCGGCCTTTTTGCTAAACGGCTCCACCGTCCGCCTCCAGCCCGGCGACCCGCGCCTCGCCACCCTCGCGCTCGAAAAATGACAGCCATCTCCGTGGGCTGAGTGGCGCGGGCGGCCCGCTCGTGGACGGCGAAGCCGCCGGTTCGTGTGGCATGGGCGATCCGCCCATGCTTTGCCGGGAAAGCATCAAACCCACGGGCGAGACGCCTGTGCTACCCAAGCCACGCTTGCGCGGGAGACCCGCTTGCGCCCAAGCAAAGGCCGGCTCGAAATTTTTCAAAGGAAGCCCGGTTTAATCCGCAACTTTTCGCGGCGTTTTCCCAAAGGATGGGTGAGCGGGGATTTGTTAATCACGCCTCCGCTCACATTTTCAAATTTCCATTTCCACCATGAAAACCGACAAAATCACACTCGCGTTCCCGCGCGCATTCGCGCGCATGCTCGTCTGCATCGCGACGGCATTCGCGGCGCTCTCCGCCGCCGCGCAGCCCTCGACGGCGACGCCTGTCGCCGTCGCTGCGTCCAACCACAGCCTGATCCTGTTCGACAACGGCGAGCTTTGGGGCGCGGGCTTCAATTCCAGCGGACAGCTTGGCCAGGGCGACACCGACAATCGCACGGGGCGCGTGCTCATCGCCACCGGCGTCCGCGCCACGCCCGGTTCCATCGCGGCGGGTTCCAGCCACACGGTGTTCATAAAAACCAACGGCTCGCTCTGGGCCGCGGGGCGCAACAACAACGGCCAGCTCGGCTACGGCACCACGACCGACATGAGCACCCCGGTGCAGGTGCTCGGCCCCGCCAATCCCGTCAAAGCCGTCGCCGCCGGCCTGGAGCACACCGTGCTGCTCATGGAAAACGGCGATCTCCGGGGCATGGGCGCCAACGGCCGCGGGCAGCTTGGCACCGGCTACACCCAGGCCAGCCAGACCAGCCCCATCACCATCGCGACCGGCCTCACCGGCAGCCCCAACAACAAGACCATCATCGCCATCGCGGCGGGCAGCGACCACACCCTGTTCCTCGCGGACGACGGCACCCTCTGGGCCACGGGCTACAATTATCGCGGGCAACTCGGCAACAACTCGACCGTCGCCGTCAACACGCCCGTCCAGGTCGCCACCGGTGTTTCCACCGCGCCCGGCTCCATCGGGGCGGCGGGCCACAGGAGCTATTTCATCAAGGCCGACGGCTCGCTCTGGGCGATGGGCGACAACGCCAATTCCATGCTCGGCGACGGCACGACCACCCACCGCTCCGTCCCGGTGGAAATCGTCCCCGCCGGCTCCCCCGCCGTCACCTCCATATCCGCCGCCACCAACCACACGATGTTCACCAAGGCCGACGGCTCGCTCTGGGGCATGGGTTCCAACGGCTACGGACAAATCGGCCAGGACATCGGCGGCACCGTCGCCACGCCCGTGCGCGTGCTCGCCTCCGGCGTCGGACTCGCCGCGGCGGGCAACTACGCCAGCCTCTTCGTGAAAACCGACGGCATCCTCTGGGGCGTCGGGCGCAACCAATACGGCGAACTCGGCGACCGCTCCGCGCCGACTCCGCGCCCCCAGGCCATCCAGCTCACCGGCGGCAGGGCGGCTGTCTTCATCTCGGACAACCAGACCGTGACCGTGACCGAGTTTTCCCCCGCCACCCTCACCGCCGCGGCGGCGCTCAACAGCACCCCGCCGCTCACCTTCCGCTGGGTGCGCGGCGGCACGACCGTCCCCGGCGTCGTCACCGCCGCCGACACGTTTTCCAGCAGCCTCCCGTTTTCCCCAGCCACCGCCGCCGACGCCGGCGACTACGCCGTGACCGTCGCCAGCGCGCACGGCGAGGACACGCAGGTTTACAGGCTCGTCGTGACACCCGTCGGGCCGTCCATCACCGCGCAACCCGCCGCGTGCGACGCGCCCGCCGGCGGCATCGCGCGCCTCGGCGTCTCGGCCTTCGGCTCCGGCCAGCTCACCTACCAATGGAGCAGGGACGGCGAGCCGCTCGCCAACGGCGCGCGTATCAGCGGCGCGGATACGCCCGTGCTCACGCTCGAAAACGTCACCGCCGCCGACGCCGGCGCCTACACCGTGACCGTCGCCAACTCCGTCGCCCCCGCCACCAGCGCCGCCGCCGCGCTCACCGTGCGCAGCGGCTTCGTCACCTCCGTCGCGGCGGGCTACAACAGCACCGTGTTCCGCACCCACGACGGCTCGGCGTATGCGCTCGGCGAGATCGGCTACGCGCAAGACCTCACCCGTTACCCCGCCGCCACGCGCCTGCTGGGCGATGTTGACGCCATCGCCGCCGGCTACTACCTCGCGCTCTTCGCGAAAACCGACGGCTCGCTTTGGGGCATCGGCGGCAACGGCTACGACCAGTGCGGCCTCGGCCTGGGTGTCACGGCGCTCGTGCCGCATCCCCACGCCACCGCCGATGTCGTCGCGGCCTCGACGGGCGGCGGCTGCCACAGCCTTTTCCTGAAAAACGACGGCACGCTCTGGGCGTTTGGCCAGCACAACTACACCCCGCTCGACGGCCCGGCGCGGGACGAATCCGACCACGACACGCCCGTCAAAATCGCCGCCGGCGTCGCCACCGCCCCCGGCTCCTTCGCGGCGGGCGCATCGGGCTGCGTGTTCGTGAAAACCGACGGCACGCTCTGGGCCGCCGGCCAGAACGAGCGCGGGCAGCTCGGCGTCGCCGTGAGCGGCGACTGGGAGCAAAACATCCGCAACACGCCCTTCCAAGTGCCCGGCATCAGCGGCGTGAAGGCCGTCGCGATGGGCTATTCGCACACGCTGGTTTTGAAAACCAACGGCGAGCTTTGGACGCTGGGCCTGAACGAGTCCGGGCAGCTTGGCGTGGCCGTCACGACCGCCGACTGGGATGATTACCACTCCACGCCGGTGCTGGTCGCCACGGGCGTCGCCCGCATCGCGGCGGGCACCAACCACAGTCTCTTCGTGAAAACCGACGGCACGCTCTGGGCGATGGGCGACAACAGCCACGGGCAAATCGGCGTCTCCACCGCCGAGCACGCCGGGCTTGCCAGCACCGACACGCCGCTGCAAATCGCGTCAAACGTCACCGCCATCGCCGCGGGCCGCCGGCACAGCGCCTACGTGACCGGCGACGGCAGGCTGTATGCGTTCGGCAGCAACGAGGCCGGACAGCTTGGCGCCGGCGTCGCGGGCGGCCACGGCACCTACATTGACAACACGCGCGCCACGCTCACCGGCGGTTCCGACGCGCCCATCATCCTCGCGCAGCCGCAATCGCGGACCGTCGTCGCCGGCACGAATATCAGCGTCACCTTCACCGTGCAGGCCGGAGGGCAGGCGCCGCTCTCCTACGCCTGGTTCCGCGATGGCGCGCCCGTCGGCGACATCACCACCGGCGACACGCTCACACTCAACAACATCACCGCCGCTGACGCCGGCGGCTACACCGTCACCGTTTCCAACAGCCACGGCGCCCCCGCCACGAGCGCCGCCGCCGTGCTCACCATCCTCGTCCCGCCATCCATCACCGCGCACCCGCAGACGCAAACCGCCACCGCCGGCGACAGCGTCACCCTCTCCGTCACCGCCGCCGGCACCGCGCCGTTCACCTATGCGTGGTTCAAAAACAACGTCCTCATCCCCGGCGCCACCGCCGCCACGCTCACGCTCTCCCCCGTCACCGCCGACGACACCGGCGACTACAAGGCGACCGTCACCAACGCCACCGGCATCACCGCCACCAGCGCCACCGCCACGCTCGCCGTCCTGCCCAACCCGCAGGCCCTCGCGCAGGCGTTCAAGACGCAGGCCGAGGCCCCCGGCGCGGCCACCATCATTGTGACCGGCGCACTCGACCTCTCGTTCGTCGGCGGCGTCACCGTCGCCACCGGCAAGACCATCCTCGGCGCGGACGCGGACGCCACCCTCGCCGGCCCGCTCACCATCCCGGCGGACGCGGGCGACATCGTCATCCTCGGCGTGAACTTCACCACCGCCACCCTCACCATCAACGGCGCGACCGACGTGGCCGTTGAGCACTGCACGTTCACCGACGCCCCCGTCACCATTACCGGCGCGGCGGACAACATCGCCTTCTCGTGGAACAAATTCACCGCCACGCCCGCCGGCTCCGGCTCCGCCATGCGCATCAACGGCGCGGGCGCGGCCACCCGCATCATCCTCGACCACAACCACTGGGGCGCCGGCCTGAAAAACGACATGCCCCTCGCGACCAACGCCTGCGTGCACATGTTCAACAACCACCTCGCCGCCGCCGGCAACACCACCGCCACCATCGCCGGTGACGGCGCGCACCTCTTCTCGATGGGCAACATCTACGAGGGCATGACCGACCCGCTCGCCAAGCAATCCGGCGGCCTCATCCGCCACAGCGACAACCAGATGTCCGGCAACACCGGCTCGACCTCGCCCGCCCCCGACTGGGACACCTTCGTCCCCGCCTACTCGCACATCACGCACCGCGCCACCGGCGGCGACACCGCCGCGCTCAAAAACCTCATCGCCACCCACGCCGGCAACACCGCCGGCAAAAACTCCGTCCCGGCCCCCGGTGCCGCCGCCACCGCCCGCATCACCGCCACCGTGACCGGCCCCGCCGCGACCGCCAGTGCCGCCGGAGCCTCCGTCCCCGCCGGAGGCGGCTTCACCCTCGCCGCCAGCGGCAGCGGCTTCACGCCCTCCGACTGGGTTTGGTATCGCAACCACCAGCCCGTCACCGGCGCGAACGCCGCCACGCGCGCCGTCACCGCCGCCACCGCCGCCGACCACGCCGGCGCCTACGTCGTGGCGATGAGCATCAACGCCGCCGAAACCGCGTGGTCCGGCGCGTTCACCGTCACGGTCGGCGCCGCAGTCGCGCCCGCCGCGCCCGTCATCACCGCGCACCCGCAGTCGCAGACGGTCACCGCCGGCGCCACCGTCACCTTCAACGTCACCGCCACCGGCGAAAACCTCGCCTACCAATGGCTGAAAAACGGCTCGCCCGTCACCGGCGCCACCAGTGCGAGCCATACGATCACCAACGCCCAGCAAACCACCCACGCCGGCAGCTACAGCGTCCGCGTGACCAGCAACCCCGGCGGCCCCACCGTGACGAGCAACACCGCCACACTCACCGTCAATCCCGGCGGCAACAACAATAACAACAATAATAATAACAACAGCGGCGGAGGTGGCGGCGGCGGCGCGCCCACGCTCCCCTTCCTCGCGCTCATCGTCGCCCTGCTGCTCCGCCGTGCCGCGGCATCCCTGAAAAACAAATAAAACCGAGCCAATCAATTGGACACAGAGTTCACAGAAGCCCGCAAGTTTCCGGGCGGTCTCACGCAAATCATCTTTTAATAACTGATGTTACGCGGCCCCCGTCCGGCCGCGCTGCGAGGCTTGTTATGGAGTGCGGCGAGTTCTCGCCGCTTTTGACGGCGCGACCTGTCGCGCCGCCCCGCCCGCCGCCC
>JAIRTK010000174.1 GCA_031254955.1 Opitutaceae bacterium | reverse complement strand
GGATTGGGTGGCGGTGGCGGGGGCGGCGGGCGGCGTGGCGGCGGCGGTCGGTCTGGCGGTGGTGGCGGGGGGCGGGGGCAGGGGGTCTATGAAGAGGTTGCGGTATTCGATTTTGCCGTCGGCGCCGTGGAGGCCGATGGGGCCGGAGCGGGCGAAGGTTTTGAGGGCTTTGGGGTATTGGTTGGCGGTGCCGTCGGGGTTTTTGCCGGGGGTGGTCCATTTGTCGAGGTTGGCGTGGACGAGGCGTTCGTCGTTTATGTAGATGACGAGGTCGTTGTTTCTGGCCATGAGGAGGAGTTGATACCAGGCGCCGGGTTCGATTTCGATTTGGCGGGAGGGGGCGGCGCAGTCGTAGAGGGCGCCGACGAGGGCGCGGTCGTTGCCGTCGGGGCGGTCGCCTTGGGCGATTTGGATTTCGAGTGAGTTTTGGGCGTGGTCTTGGGTGTCGGAGGCGCGGATGTAGAGGCCGCCGTCGGCGTTTTTCTGGCAGCGGAATTCGAGGCTGAGGTAGAAGTTGTCGTATCGGGCGCGGGTCCAGATGAGGCCGGAGCCTTTGAGGATGCCGTCGGTGTTTTGCCAGGCGCCGGGTTTATAGTCGGCGTTGGCGAGGTCGGGGGCGTAGATGGGGGTGGGCGGGGTCCAGAGTTTGGAGGTGGAGGGGGGCGGCTTGGCCGTGGCGAGGGGGGCGGGGTCGCGGGTGAAGCCTTTCGGGGGCACGCGGTCGGCGTCGAGGTCGGCGAGGGGGGCGGTGTTGGCGCGGTTGAACCAGTCCACGCAGGCGGCGACTTCGGCGGGGAGCGCGGGTGTGCGGTGTTCGTATTCGATGTAAACGATGCCGTCGAATTGCTGGCGGCGCAGGCTGGCGATTTGCGCGGCGGCGGAGGTGGCGCCGGAGCCCCAGGGCACGTCGTGGGCTTTGCGGATGTGGTCGGTGAGGTCTTTGAGGTGCACGCCGACGAGGCGGTCGCGGGTTTCGCGCAGGCTGGCGGCGGGTTCCCAGCCGGAGCGCGCCCAGTGGCCGGTGTCGGCGTAGAGGCCGATTTCGCCGTCGGGGTTGATTTCGGCGAGTTTTTTCATGTAGTCGCCGGGGCGGTTGGGGTTGGGGTGGTTGTGGATGCCGGCTTTTACGCCGGTTTCGCGGACGAGTTGGGCGACGAGGGGGAGGGTTTCGGGCCATTTGCCCATGCCCGGTTCGATGGCGAGGTCGCGCAGGTCCATCGCTTTGGCGAAGGCGAAGAGGCGGCGGTATTCGGTTTCCATGTTTTCGCCGGGTTTGGGTGTATAGACGCCGAAGCTGGAGAGGGTGACGCCGTGTTTTTGGCACAGTGCGAGGACTTTTTCGCGGGTGGCGGCGTCCATGTCGGGGAGCATTTCCCCGGCGATGCCGGCGCCGATTTTCTGGCCGCGGTAGGCTTGGACGTAGCGGATGCCGAGCGCGGCGGTGCGTTCAAGGGTTTCGGCGAAGGTGAGGGGGGCTTTGAGGGTCCATGCTTGCATGCCGAGTTTGAGGCGGTGGGATTCCGCCGCCGGGTCGTCGGCGGAGAGGAGCGTTGGGTGGAGCGTGTGGAGCGCGAGGAGCGCGAGGAGGCATGCGGCGAGGCGGCACGCGGCGAGGCGGGGGAGGTGTTTCATGGGAGGTTGGATGAGGGTTGTGGCGGTTTCTTTATCTTGCCGTCGCTTTTGTTTTACTCGTTGTCGTTCTCTTTATCGTTTTTGTTTTTGTTATCGTTATCGTTTTCGTTTTTTCGCTATCGTTGTTTTTGTCTTTATCGTTCTCGTTCTCTTTATCTTTATCTTTATCTTTATTGTTTTCTTTCTCTCGTTCTTTTTCGCGTTTTTGTTTTGTTCCGTTTTCCGAATTGTTACGGGAAACAGGAGGCAGAAGGGAGAAAGAGAAAGATAAAGATAAAGAGTGGGAGTGGGATGAAGAGTAAGAGGACGAGTAAGAGTAAGAGGGAGAGAACGAGAACGAGAATGAGAACGAGAACGAGTAAGGGGGCGGCGGTGGTGGTGGGTTAGAAGAGGCGGTAGTTTTTATTGATATAGCGGTCGAGTTCGGGCATTCCGTCGCAGGCGCCGGTGGAGGGGTTCCATTGGATGGGGCGTCCGGCGCGGAGGGCGAGGTTGCCGAGGAGGACGATTTCGGTGAGGTCGCTGGCGTGGTCTATGAAGTTGGAGCAGGGGGCGACGCCGCTGCCTTTGCAGGCGTTGATCCATTCGAGGCGGCTGTCGCTTTTGGGCACGCGCGGGAGGGTTTTCGGGGGGCGGTTTTCGAGGAAGGTTTTCCGGCGCGATTCCGGGTGGATTTGCGGGATGCCGCCGTAGTCGCTTCCGTCTATGAGCACGCCTTCGTCGCCGATGTAGAGGTTGCCGCCTCGGGGGAGTTTCGTGTCGGGGGCGACTTCTTTGGGGAGCGACGGGCGGCGGGCGCCTTTTTCGGGGTTGCCGTCATACCAGACGAGTTTGAGGGGGGCGCGTTTGCCGCGTTGCGGGAAGTGGTAGGTGATGACTGACCAGTCGGGCAGGGCGACGGCGGACACGCCGGAGACTTCGGCGGAGACGCGGACCGAGCCGCGCAGGTCGAGGGCGTAGAAGGGGGCGTTGAGGATGTGGCAGCCCATGTCGCCGAGGGCGCCGCAGCCGTAGTCCCAGAGGCCGCGCCAGTCGAAGGGGACGATGCCTTTGGCGTATTGGCGGACGGGGGCGACGCCGAGCCAGAGATTCCAGTCGAGGGTGGGGGGGACGGGGAGGGCGGTTTTTTTGTCGCGGGGGTCGGGGGCGGGAAACTCGATGCCTTGAGGCCAGACGGGGCGGTTGGTCCAGGAGTGGATTTCGCGGACGGTGCCGATGACGCCGGCTTCGAGCCACTCGCGGGTGGTGCGGCAGCCTTCGCCGGCGGCGCCTTGGTTGCCCATTTGGGTGACGACGCCGTGCCGGGCGGCGGCGGTCTTGAGGAGGCGCGCCTCGCCGATGGTGTGGGTCATCGGTTTTTCGACAAAGACGTGTTTGCCGCGTTCGATGGCCATGAGCGCGGGCGGGAAGTGCATGTGGTCGGGCGTGGAGATGACGACGGCGTCGAGGCGGTCGTCCAGTTCGTCGAACATGTGCCGGTAGTCGCGGTAGCGCGGCACGCGCGGGTAGAGCGCGAAGCTTTTGCGGGCGCGGTCGAAATCAACGTCGCACAGCGCGACGAGTTCTTCGGCGGCGCAATGCGCGAGGTGGGAGGAGCCGCGTCCGCCGGAGCCGATGGAGGCGATGCGCAGTTTGCGGCCGGAGGTGACGAGGTTTTTGAAGCGCGCGGGGCCGGCGGCGGGCGCGGGGTCGGCGGCGCGCAGGCGTCCGAGCGGGAGCGTGGCGGCGAAGGCGGCCAGCGCGGAGGTCCGCAAGAAGCGCCTCCGGGTGAACGGTGCGGCGTCGGGTTGCGGGCTGGGTGGTGGTGTGTGTGGTGTGTGTGGTGGTGTGTGTTGGGTTTTCATGGGGGGAAATGGGGGTGGGGGTGTGTGGGTGTGTGGGTGTAG
>JAIRTK010000132.1 GCA_031254955.1 Opitutaceae bacterium | reverse complement strand
TTTGGGAGTTAAGGGGCGGGCGTTTTT
Organism: Opitutaceae bacterium; assembly: GCA_031254955.1. Classification (GTDB taxonomy): domain Bacteria; phylum Verrucomicrobiota; class Verrucomicrobiia; order Opitutales; family Opitutaceae; genus Termitidicoccus. The sequence continues at coordinate 5,472 of JAIRTK010000132.1, read as the reverse complement.
GAGGGGTTAGGACTCGCGTTTTAATTCCCGGCCCATGAGGTCGGCGAGGGCTTTGGCGGGCGGCTTGCCGGCGTAGAGCACGGCGTGGGTTTCGCGGAGGATGGGGGCGTCGATTTTGCGTTCGGCGCAGAGTTCGGCGAAGGCGTCCGTGGTCTTGTAGCCTTCGACCACGGTTTTGCGGCCTTCGAGCAGCTCCGCGACGGCGCGGCCTTCCCCGATCTGGATGCCAAACTGGCGGTTGCGGCTCCAGGGGCCGTGGCAGGTGGCGACGAGGTCGCCGAAGCCGCTCAGGCCGTAGAAGGTCTCGGGGCGCGCTCCAAGCGCCTGGCCGACCCGGAGCATCTCGGCGAGCGCGCGCGTGAGGAGCGCGGCGCGGGCGTTGTCGCCGAGGCGCAGGCCGTCGCAGCATCCGGCGGTGATGGCATAGATGTTTTTCAGGCAGCCGCCAAACTCCGCCCCGGCCACGTCGGTGCTGGTATAGATGCGCAGGCTCGGGCCGCTGAGCGCGGCTTGCACGGCGGCGGTGGGGATGGCCACGGCGGTGCGCGCGGCGGCGGCGGCGTTGTGTGCGGAGGTGGTGGTGGCGGTGTGTGCGGAGGAGGTGGTGGCGTTGTGTGCGGCGGCGGAGGAGGCGTTGGTGGCGGCCTCGTTGTGCGCGGAGGTGTGGCGGTCGGAGACGTGGACGGTGAGGCCGGCGGCGGCGGTTTCGCCATGCGCGGCGGCGTTGGTGGTGGTGGCGGTGGTTTTGTTGTGCGCCGTGGCGAGCACCATCGCGGAGGGCAGGCCGCGCGCGACTTCGGCGGCGTTGGTCGGGCCGGTGAGCGTGGCGGCGGCAAGGTCGGGGAGCAGGGTTGCGATGATTTCCACGGGGCGCAGGTGCGTGCCGAGTTCGAGGCCTTTGGACAGGTTGATGACGAGCGCGAGCCGGGGGGCGTCCGCGAGGTTTCCGGCGATCCGGGCGCAGGTGGCGCGGAGCGCCTGCGAGGGGCAGGCGAGCAGGAGCAGCTCGGCTTCCAGGAGCACGGGCGCGAGTTCGTGGCCGATTTGCAGGTCGGGGGGCAGCGGGATGCCGGGCAGGTAATCGGTGTTTTCCCGCGAGGTGGCCAGGGCAAGCGCCTGCTCGAAGCGGCGCGGCACAAGCGTGACGGCGTGGCCGAGGCGGCTCAGGTGGATGGAGAACGCGGTGCCCCAGGCGCCCGCGCCGAGGATGGCGATATTCATGGCAGAGGGAATCTGCGCGGCGGCGGGCGTTTTGAAAAGCCGCGAATCATGCGGACGTCGGGAGGGGCGGCGGAGGGGCGGCGGGGGAAGGCGAAGGGAAGGATGCGGAAGGAAGGAGGTGGGGGAGGGTGTGGGTGGTGGTGGTGTGTGTGGGGGAGTGGGGAAAGGCGGAGAAAGGACAAGGGATGAGGCGGGATGCTCGCGTAAGGAGCGGAGGCGTCCCGCCGCCGGACGAGTCGAAGTCTCGTCCGTTTGCGCTGGACTGAGCGGAAGCCCGCATGGGAACGGATGGGTGCTCGTGGTGCTTGCGTGGGAGCGGACGGCGCTCGCGTTGCTCGCGGACGGCGGCGAGACGCCGCCGCTCCTTGCGCGAGCGTCTTGGGGGACTCGGCCTTTGACATGGCAGGCTGCTCGCTTCGTTCGGAATCTGTCCGCGCGGTCGCGGGCTGGAAAGCCCGCGCTCCTGTTCACGGGCAAGGACGCCCGTGCCACGCAACCTCACGGGCCAGTCGCCCGTATCATGCGAACCTGCGCGCGGGACGTCCGGCGCCGGGCTTACTTCGCAGGCGGGGGCGGCGCAGCCGGTGGTTTCGGCGCAGCCGACGGTTTCGGCGGAGCGGATGTCGGCGGCGTTTTCGGCGGGGCGGCGGGGGCGGGTTTGGCGGGGGCGCTGGCGGCGAGGAGCGTCTTGGCCCGCGCCACCGACGAGGGCAGGTCGGGCATCACGTTCGCCTCGCCGACTTCGTCGAGAAATCCGGCCTTGGCCATCATGTAATACGCCTGCGTGTGCGGCCCGCAGAGAATCAGGTGGCGTCCGGCGCGGGCGAGTTTCTCGTGCAGGTTTTCGAGGCGGTCGAGCGCGGTGGCGTCCATCACGGAGACGGCGGTCATGTGGAAAATCACGACGCGCGTGTCGGCGATGCCGCGGCGCAGCACCATGTTGAGTTTGTCGGCGGCGCCGAAGAGCAGCGCGCCGAAGACGCGGTAGATGATGACGCCTTCGGGGAGTTTTTCGTGGAGTTCCTCGTGCGCGCCGTGGCCGGGTTGGTGGGCGTCCTTGCGGGCGTCGCCGGTCATGGACTGGACTTGCGTGGTCTCGGTGACGCGTTTGATGAAGAGGAAGCAGGCGAGCAGCATGCCGACGGTGACGGCGATGGGCAGGTCGAGAAAAACGGTGAGGGCAAAGGTGAGCAGAAACACGGCCACGTCGCCGGGCGGGCGTTTTTTGAGGCGGCGCAGTTCGCCCCACTCGCCCATGCGCCAGCCGACGGAGATGAGCACCGCGCCAAGCGCGGCGAGCGGGATGTGCCTGGCCAGCGGCGCCGCCACCAGCAGCACCCCGAGCAGGAACACCGCGTGAATCATGCCGGCGAGCGGCGTCTGCGCGCCGTTGCGGATGTTCGTCGCCGTGCGCGCGATGACGCCGGTGACGGGCAACGCGCCAAACAGCGGCGCCACGCAATTCGCCACGCCCTGCCCCATAAGCTCCTGGTTGGAGTCGTGCTGGTCGTCGATCAGACCGTCCGACACCACCGCCGAGAGCAGCGATTCGATGGCGCAGAGCACCGCGATGGTAAACGCGGGCATGACGAGGTCGTTGAGGTGCCGCCAGTCGAAACGCGGCAGGGAAAACGCCGGCAACCCGCGCGGGATTTCGCCGAATTTCGAGCCGATGGTCGCCACGTTGTCCACGCCCAGGTGCGCCGCGAACCAGCCCGGCGCCCACGGCGCCGCCGCCACCGCCGCCAGCGTCGTGCCGAGCGCGACCACGACGATCGAGCCGGGCACGTGCGCGCGCAGCCGCACCGGCCACTTCCACAAAATCACCAGCGACACCAACGACAGCGCCACCGTCGGCCAGTTCACCGTGCCGGCGACCTTCGCCAGCGCGATGATTTTCGGCAGAAACTCCGCCGGCTCCTTCACGCCCTCCGGGAAGTGCAGGCCGAAAAACGGCTGGATTTGCGTGGTCAGGAGCGTCACCGCGATGCCGCACGTGAAGCCCACCGTGATCGGCTGCGGCACGAACTTGATGAGCACGCCCATCTTCAGCAGCCCCATGACAAACAAAATCACGCCTGCCATCATCGTGCAGAGCAACAAGTCGGGCAGCCCGTATTTCGCGCTCATCACCGCGAGCAACCCCACAAACGCCCCCGCCGGCCCGCCCACCTGCACGCGCGAACCGCCCAGCGCCGACACGAGAAACCCGCCGAAGATGCCCGCGTAAAGCCCGTGCTTGGGATTCACCCCCGAGGCCGCGCCCAAGCCAATGCACAACGACAGCGCCACCACGCCGACGGTAAGCCCCGCCATCAAGTCCTTCAAAAACTTCTCTTTCGAGTAGCCTTGGAGGGCATCGAGCAGCTTCGGCCTGAAACGGGCAAGTTTTGGGCGGACGGTTTCCTCATTTGCGAGCATGGCCGCATGTTCATACCGTAAAATTTCTTTTGACCAAGCAACAAACGCGTCGGCCCGTGAAAAGTAGCGAGTAGAGAGTAGAGAGTAGCGAGTAGGGAGTAGAGAGTAGAGAGTAGTGGGTAACTGATGTTACGCGCTGCCGCGATCGTAGCGCAGACTTCCAAGTCTGCTTCAGGGCGGGCCTGCGGCCCGTCAGCAGGTTTGGAAACCTGCGCTACGCAAGCAGCGCGTAACATCAGTGAGGCCGGAAGGCGGATTATTCACACACAGAGCAGCGGTGTTAATGAACAAGCGAGAAATGAGTTCCGGCTCCGAAGGGTTTGTTTTTCACTCTTTACCCTTCACGCTTCACTATTCCTCCCCTCCATTCCCTCCGCCCTCCTCCCCCTCCGCCTTCCGCCCCTTCCCTCCTCCCGCCTCCCCTTCCTCATCCCCTCTGCCTCTCCGCGTCTCTGCATGGGTTTTTCATGCCTTCATGCCTCCGTATCCCCCGAGTCTTCCGTGCCCTTCGTGTCTCCGTGGTTAAAAAAAGAAAACCTTTAAACAAAAACCTCCCAGTCCCCAAGCGGCTCCCTGTCCCCCAAGCGTCCGCCTTGCCCCCGCCCCGCTTCTGTTTTCCGCGTCCGGCGCGCTCCGCCCTACTTTTCGCCGACGCGGAGCAGCCGCGCCACGGTTTTTGCGAAATAGGTGAGAATCATGTCCGCGCCGGCGCGCTTGATGGCGAGAAGCGATTCCATCGCGGCGCGCTCCAAGTCGAGCCAGCCGAGTCTCGCGGCGGCGTGGAGCTGCGCGTATTCGCCGGAAACCTGATAAGCGGCGAGCGGCTTGCGCGTGGCGTCCCGCACTTCGCGGATGATGTCGAGATACGGGCCGGCGGGCTTGACCATGAGCGCGTCCGCGCCCTCGCCCTCGTCGAGCAACGCCTCGACGACGGCCTCGCGGCGGTTGGCCGGGTTGAGTTGGTAGGTGCGCTTGTCGAGCGGCGCGGAGCCGGGCGCTCCCGAACTGCCGACGGCATCCCGGAACGGCCCGTAAAAAGCCGAGGCGAATTTCGCCGAATAGGCCAGGATCGCCGTTTGCTCGCGGCCCGCCGCGTCGAGCGCGCGCCGGAGGGCGGCGACGCGGCCGTCCATCATGTCGGACGGCGCCACGAAATCGACGCCGGCGCGCGCGTGCAACACGGCCATTTTCGCGAGCGCCTCCACCGTGGCGTCGTTGTCCACGTCGGCGCCGTCGTCCGTGAGCACTCCGTCGTGTCCGTGCGTGGTGTAGGGATCGAGCGCGATGTCGGTGATGACCACCAGCTCCGGCAACGCCTTTTTCACGGCGCGGACGGCGCGGAGAATGAGCGCATCCTCGTCGAGCGCGCCCGTGCCGCGGGCGTTTTTCAGGCGCGCGTCGAGCTTGGGAAACAACGCCACGGCGCGCACTCCGGCTTTCAGGAGGCAGCGGCATTCTTTCACGAGGTCGGCGATATTGAGCCTCTCGACGCCGGGCATCGGCCCCACCGGCTCGGGCGCGGCCTTGCCATCAATGACAAAGAGCGGCGCGATGAGGTTCGCGGGCCGGAGCGAAGTCTCCTCCACGAGGGCGCGGATGCCGGCGGTGCGGCGGAGACGGCGGGGGCGGACGGGTAGCGCGAGTTTGAATGAACCGGACATGACGCAAAATTTTTAAGTGGCGAGTGTATCCCAATCAATCACGCCGGCGGATGGGTTGAAATGCCAAAAACCGCAATCCCAACAGGGATTTCACCACGGAGACCCGGAGGGCACAGAGGCCGGAGGCTTGATGCGGTCGCCTAGGTCCTCGACCGGATTGAGTTCGGGG
>JAIRTK010000112.1 GCA_031254955.1 Opitutaceae bacterium | reverse complement strand
GCCTAAGCCGCCACTCGCGCCTTGTCCCCTCTCCCGGCGAAACCCCTGGCTTCGCCTTAGCCTCTGCTTTGCCTTCCTTTCCCTCCATGACTTTCTTCTCTTCAAAGATAGTTGCTACGAAATCCCGCCTTCGCGTAACCTCAGTTAACAAAGGAGAACTCAACCCATTTTTCTTGATGTTTCGGCTTTTGAAGGGCTTGGCATTTGGAACGCTTGACTTTTGGAGGGACGGTCGCCGTGCCGTCCGTCACGGGCTAAAGAGGACGACGGCACGGAAACCATCCCTCCATTTTGCCTCCCCTTCCTCACCAAAAAAAATTCCCTCGGGGAATTGGTATCAAGCCGGCGGTGATGCCGGCGGCGCGGTGATTTTGCGCAGGAGTTCGAGGACGGACGGGATGGCCTCGACCATCTCGTCGCGGCTGCTCTCGTAGAGGCTCAGCGGCCCGCCGAAGGGATCGGCGATCTCCGCGGGAGCGTCATGGCCGATGAGTTCGCGGAAGAGATACAGATGCTTCGGCGGCGGATCGAAGTTGAGTTGGATCATCGCGCGATGCGACTCGGTCATGCAGAAGATGGCGAGGGCGCCATCGACCAGTTCGCGGGTGAGGGGCTGCGAGCGAAACCGGGCGTAGTCGATGCCGACTTTTTTCAGGGCGATGAGGGAGTTTTCCGAGATGGCTTCCCCGCAGTGCGCGGCGATGCCGGCGGAGACGACCTTGAGCGAGCGGAGGGGTTCGGGTTCGGCGCGGAGCGCATGACTGAGCAGCGCCTCGGCCATCGGGCTGCGGCAGATGTTGGCAGTGCAAACGGTGAGGATGTGTCCGGGCATGAGGGTGTGTCTTTCCCAATCGTTCTCTTACTCTTACTCGTTCTCGTTCTCGAAATATCAGGCAAGCAATAGAGAGAACGAGAACCTGCAAGAGAACGAGAACGATTTTCGGCAAACGGAGCGCGGCGCGCTTTATGCTATTTGCAGTCAAAAATCACGTTTCAGGTGGGCGACTGCGTGACCTACCTACTACCCACTATTCACTACGCGATACCCTCTACCCTCTACCCTCTACTCTCTACCCTCTACTCTCTACCCTCTACTCGCTACTCACTACCCGCTACTCACTACTCATCACCACCACTCCCTCGGCGGCACGCCCAGCCCTGGCGGCGACGGCGTGACCTCGGCGCTCAAAATCATTTTCCTCCACCTTTTGATTGCGGTTCGCATCGCGCCCGCGACAGTGTGTGAGTTTCGCATCCGCATTTCGCCTTCCTTTTTCCCGATGTCCACCGCCTACCAAGTCATTGCCCGCAAGTGGCGCCCGCAGACGTTTGAAGACGTAGTCGGGCAGGACCATGTCGTGCGCACCCTGAAAAACGCCATCGCCCGCAACCGCATCGCGCACGCCTACCTGCTCGTCGGGCCGCGCGGCACCGGCAAAACCACCACCGCGCGCATCTTCGCGAAAGCCCTCAACTGCACCGGCGGCCCGAAAGCCGACTTCGACCCGCAAGACCCCGCCTGCCTCGCCATCGTCGAAGGCTCGCACCTCGACGTGATCGAAATCGACGGCGCCTCCAACAACGGCGTGGACCAAGTCCGCGACCTCCGCGACACCGTCCAATACGCGCCCGCCCAAGGAAAATTCAAAATCTACATCATCGACGAAGTGCACATGCTCTCCCCGGCGGCGTTCAACGCCCTCCTGAAAACCCTGGAGGAACCGCCCGAGCACGTGAAGTTTGTCTTCGCCACCACCGACCCGCAAAAAATCCTTCCCACCATCGTCTCCCGCTGCCAACGCTTCGACCTCAAGCCCATCCCCGCGCCACTCATCATCGAACGCCTCAAAAAAATCGCCGCCGAGGAAAAAATAAACGTCACCGACGAAGCCCTCGCCTGCATCGCCCGCATGGCCGACGGCGGCATGCGCGATGCGCAATCCATCCTTGACCAGATGATTTCATTTTGCGGCAACGACATCGGCGAACCCGACGTGCTCGATGTCTACGGCCTCGTTTCCGGCGAAAAAATCGCCGCGCTCGCCGCCGCGCTCGCCGCCGGCGACCACCCCAAAATCATCGCCATCGTGGACGAATGCGACCAAGCGGGCCGCGACCTCGTGCGCCTCCTCGCCGATTTGCAAGCCCTCGTGCGCGAAGCCCTCATCGAAGCCATCGCCCGGGGTGGCCGCACCGACCGGCTCGGCGGCGTGCCCATGACCACCGAGCAACTCACCCGCCTCCTCGACGGCCTCCGCGAAGGCGAAGGCGCGGTGAAACTCGGACTGGCCGAGAAAATCAACTTTGAAGTCACGCTCCTCAAAGCCGTCGAAGCCAGCCGCGCGCGCGCCATCGACTCGCTCATCAAAGAACTCGCCACGCTCGCCGCCGAAGCCCCCGAACCGGCGCCCGCGCCGGAGAACAGCGAAAAAAAAAAGACCTGATTGACACGCTCGACGCCCGCCTCGCCGCCACGCTTGCGGAAAACGCGCAACGCCAGCGCCGGGACGCCGACCGCTTCGGCCACGTCCAGCTCCCCGCCCGCCGCCACGCCGCGCCCGCCGAAGCCCCCCCCGACGACAACCCGGACAACAATAACGCCGCCGCCGCCGCGGCCGCCGCCCACGTCGCTGACAACGCCGCCGCTGCCGCCAACGTTGCTGACAACGCCATCGCCACCGACAGCGCCGCCGCTGCCGACAATAACACCGCCAACGCCGGCAACAACAACGCCAGCAACAGCACCGACGGCAACAACAACGCAGCCACCAGTGCCGCCAACGCCGCCAACAACCACGCCGCCGCTAACAGCAACGCCACCAGCAGCAACACTGCCGCTAACAGCAATGCCGCCGCCAGCAGCAACGCCGTCGGCGCCGCCAACGCCAATGCCGCCGAAGACGCCCGCGATTACGCCGCCACCAGCGCCGCGCCGCCGGCCCCCGATAACGGCGACAGCCCAGCCTGGTC
>JAIRTK010000078.1 GCA_031254955.1 Opitutaceae bacterium | reverse complement strand
CGGCGGGATGGCTGCGAACAAGGCGATCATGAAGCTCATCGGACTGGATTGCGGACCAGTGCGCCCGCCGTTGCCGCAAATCACCTCCGCCCAAGAGTCGGCGATGCAAGCGGACTTGGCACGAATAGGCTTTTTCGAGGCAATCCGGGTCGGATAGCCAGGAATCGCGAAGCGCATCCGCCTTCGTCTGAAAACAACCCTTGGGGCCGCGATGCCCCCGGTTTTTTATCAACTGAGATTACGCGGCACGCAGCGCATGGCCTTGCGGCGCGCCGGATTTGGCGATCGCGGCGCGACACAAGGCCGCGCCCTGCATCCGTCCGCCGCCGCTCCGTAGTGCCTGACCTTGTGCCGCGCCGCGGATTACTGTGCGGCCTCCCGCGCCCGCGAGGCCTGATGCAATTCCGCTCCATCAAAGTCTTGGGCATTGTCGCCGCCATTTTTGCGGGCCACGCCAGATAACCGGGAGGTGAAGGCAGCTTTACTAAAAACACCCTCAGAGCCAACCCCAAACCCCCATGCTGCCGGAAAGACCTATAGACATGTTGCCCCAGGATAACATGTCTATAGGTCTTTCCGCTTTCCGATAACCCCCGCCTTGACACGCCCGCCTATTTGCGCATTTGTGCCGCTTCCAAATTTATCAATGAACCTCTCCGGCACCAACACCCTCGGCTCGCTTCCCGGCCTCGTTCTCGTGGTCGTAGCCGTCGTCGTAGTCGTTCCCGCCGGACGCGCAGAGGGTCGTTGATAACAACCAGTTTCCACCCCCTCTGGCGTCCATCGCCGGAGGGGGCTTTTTTTGCGCCCCGGTTTTCGGCGACAGACGACAGGGCGGATTTCCCTCCCGGCCAGTCCGATTCACACAACCACGCCAACCGCCCAACCGAAACACACCATGAAACACACCGGAGCCTCCCTCCTCGTCCGCCTGCTCGAACGCCAGTCCATCCGCCATCTGCCCGGCATTCCCGGCGGCGCGATCCTGCCCTTCTACGACGCGCTCCACGCGCACCCGACGATCCGCCACATCCTGGCCCGCCACGAACAGGGCGCGGGCTTCATGGCCCAAGGGATGGCTCGCGTCACCGGACGCGCCGCCGCCTGCGTCGCCACCTCCGGCCCCGGCGCGACCAACCTCCTCACCGCCATCGCCGACGCCCGCCTCGATTCCATCCCGCTCGTCGCCCTCACCGGCCAAGTGCCCCAATCCCTCATCGGCACCGACGCGTTCCAAGAGGTCGATACCTACGGACTCACCGTGCCGATCACCAAGCACAACTTCCTCGTCCGCGATGTCGCCGAACTGCCCGAGATCGTTCCCCTCTCCTTCCAACTCGCCGAGTCCGGTCGCCCCGGCCCGGTCGTCATCGACCTCCCCAAAGACGTGCAAACCGCCGCGCTGGACATTGACGACGCCGATCTCCCGCCGCCCGGCCGCGCCGCTCCGCCGCCGCCCTGCGACGACGCCTCCATCAACGAACTCGCCCGCCGCCTCGCCCGCTCCGAACGCCCGGTGCTTTACCTCGGCGGCGGCATCATCACCGCCGGCGCCTCGGCGCTCGCGCTCGCGCTCGCCCGCCGCCTCGACGCGCCCGTCGTCTGCACGCTCAACGCCCTCGACGCCGCCCCCGCCGGCGACCCGCACTGCATGGGCATGCTCGGCATGCACGCCACCCGAGGCGTCAACCTCATGCTCGACGAAGCCGACCTGCTCCTCGCCATCGGCGCGCGCTTCGACGACCGCGCCACCGGCAAGGCCGCCGAATTCTGCCCCCGCGCCACCATCGCGCACATCGACATCGACCGCGCCGAAATCGGCAAAATCAAAAACACCTCCCTCGGCCTCACCGGAGACGCCGCCGACATCCTGCGCCGCCTGCTCGCCGCGCTCGCTGCTGGCGCGGCGAATGAAAAATGGAGCATGAAAAATGAAAAACACCCGCCCGCTGCAGACGCTTCCGCATTCTCCATTATACATGCTCCCTCTCCCATTCGCTCCGCCCGCGGCAACGCGACGCGCCGAGCCTGGCTCGCACGCGCGCAACGACTCCGCGACGCGCACCCGCTCCACCATCCGCCGCGCGCGCGCGAGCCGCTCCACCCCGTCAACCTCTGCCGCGCCCTCGCCGCCGCCCTGCCCGCCGATACCATCGTCACCACCGATGTCGGCCAGCACCAAATGTGGGTCGCGCAAGCCTGGCCCTTCCGCCATCCGCGCACCCTCCTGACCTCCGGCGGACTCGGCACGATGGGATTCGGGCTTCCCGCCGCCATCGGCGCGGCGCTCGCCGCGCCCGGCCGCCGCGTCGCCTGCGTCAGCGGCGACGGCTCGCTGCTCATGAACCTCCAGGAACTGGCCGCGCTCGCCGACCTCGGCCTCCCGGTCGCCGTGCTCGTTTTCAACAACGCCCACCTCGGCCTCGTGCGCCAGCAGCAGGAGCTTTTTTTTGGCCGGCGTTACTCCGCCTCGCGCTTCGACACGGTGCCCGACTTTGCCGCCCTCGCCCGCGCCTTCGGACTGCGCGGCCACCGCATCGGGCCGGCCACCGCCGATCCGCTGGCTGAAATCGCCGCCGCCCTCGCCGCGCCCG
>JAIRTK010000054.1 GCA_031254955.1 Opitutaceae bacterium | reverse complement strand
CTGTTTCTTTTCATTATTTGCACTTCAAATAGAAAATGAGAAAACACAAAAAATCATACAATGGATTGCCCGGTTTTTTCTACCGTGAAAAAAGACAACCAAAGTGGAAGACCAAAGGGGTCAGGACGCTGTTTGTTGATATCGCTGCCATATTGGATTGGCTCCGTTGGGGATTTTTAAGACACACCCTATCTTCGGATATGCGCCAATCGAAGCACCAAGGCGCATAGAGCGAATTTTCGAGCGTTACTGGATACTAACGTTTTAGCGTTTTTGGGCTGAAAACAACACGCCCAGACTCCGTCGCACGGCTGGCGCGCCGGGGGCTGCCTCGCGGTTTTTGCCAAATTGCCGCGACACGTCGTCCGCGCATCCGTCTTCAAAATGCGCGGCACCGCATGCACGTCCCCGCCGGCTGCCCGGCGCATGAAAAATCCCACACCCTGTTCAAGCCGGCAGACGGGCGCGCCAGTAACCCGGCACTTGTTTGAAGTGCATCACCGCAACAATCCAGATTTCATCGGGACGGTCCACGTAGATAAGCGCATAAGGGAAGGCCGGCCCAAAATGTCGGCGTGCCGGCGGATCGAACATGCGCCGCATCGACGGCCGCGCACGAACCTCGGCAAGCACCGCGTTGATTTCCTCATAAAAGCGCTCCGCCAGCGGGGCGCTTGTTCCCATGTAGTAGCGGCCCGCCGCCACCAGCTCCGCATGGGCCTCGGGGTGGAAGACGTAGGGTTTCACAGGCCGACGATTGCGCGCAATTCCGCCATCACTTCATCACCGGGGATGCCCCGCACCGCACCGCTTTCGATTTCGGCAATGCGCCGACGCGTCTCGGCTTTCCATGCCTGCTCGACGCTGGCATCGGGCTGCGCAAAGGATTCGGCGAGCAGCAGGTCAAAAAGCTCGCTGATCTGCTCGCGCGGCAACTGCCGCGCCTCGCTCATGATTTGTTCGAGTGTCATTGGCATGCCCCGACTGTGCCGATTGTTCGGCGTTTGGCAACTGCGCGGTGTCCTCTCCGAGGACAGCCAAAAGGGGGCAATCCGAGACTTGTTGACTGATGTCAGAGGACTGGAAGAGACGGGTTAAAAACAAGGAGACCGACTGAAGCCGTTTTTAAGGGACGGGTTATACCCATTCCCAATGAAAATCACACTTTTGCAGGGGCGTCGCTTGCGACGCCCGGCTTGATAAGCGTGCTCCAGCAACGGGCTTCGCAAGCGAAGCCCCTACATGGCTCTGCTTCTATAGGGTACTGTTCATCGGGAAAGGGTATTAATTATGCACTGATGTGGAGGTATTATGAACGTAAGTGCTGTTTTTAAGGGACCGGTGAAAAATGTTCAGAATGGGTATGAAACCGCCTGCCGCCTGCGTCGCTTTGGTCAGGGGCAAATCCGGTGTCCAGATCACGCGTCCGGGACACCGTCCCACTTTGCCGCCCACATAGACGTGGCGCTCCGTCACGCGCACCAACACATCCACCGGGGTGTAGATTTTTTCGCCATGCAGGTGCCGCAGATTTGCCGGGAGAGATTCGCCGCCGCACCCCCGCGAGGCTTTTAGGATTCCGATGAACGGCAGCGAAATCAACCTCTGGTCGTCGAGCTGCACCTGATTGCCGCCGGGGCGGGGCGGGCACGCCCTGAGGGGCGATGACAAGTATGCCGCCCGGACGGAGCGAGGCGGACGGAACCGGACTCGGGGAGTTTCGGGTTCCGGGGTGAAGCCCCGCCTGCCGATTGACATCCCGCGCCCGCCAGCAGGAGCCGCACGGCGCGGCAGCAAGCCGCGCCGATGAGTCGCGCGCGGGCGAGAAGGGGCATCTTCGAGGCGGGGAGAAAGCACCCGCATTCGGCGAACGCGGGCGCGCTCAACGTTTCCCGCGCGAGCGCCGTTTGGGACGGCCCCCGTCGTCGGGTTCGTCCTCATCCTCATCGACATCGTCCTCATCCTCGGCGGACTCATTATCCTCCGCGTCTTCGTCTTCCTCGCCTTCATCCTCGTCCCATTTGAGGGACTCGTCGTTTTTGAGGCGCTCTTCCTCTTCTTCATCGAGTTCGGGCAGATCGTCCTCGGCAGTCTCGTCCGCGCTGGATTTTTCGGCGACGTCCTCGTCGGTATCCCAGCCGGCGGGCACGTAGTCGAGGATGCCGGTCAACTCCTCGAACGTGTGGATGGCCTTGCCCTCGATGAAGCTGGCGTTCTGCTCCTCGCGAAGTTCCTCCTCGACCTCGTCCACGGTGAGTTTCGCTTTAAAGCCGAAAAGATCGTTGAGCATCTTCACCCGGCAGAGGGTGATGTGGTCGAGCAGGTCGGCGTAGGGGCCGTTTTCCTCGTCGATGATGTCGGCCAGGATGAAAAGTTTTTCGTCGGACTCGAAGAAGGAATCCTTGAATCGCTTCAGGCGGATGCGGCCGTCGCCGAGGTCGCGCTCGATGCGGAAGGCGATGAACGCCGTCTCCATGATGTCCTGGTCGAAGCCGTAGTCGCGCAATGGCTCGACCAGCTCAATGAGGTGATCGACTTGACGCGGGTCCACGATGCTGAGTCCGTCCACATCCCAGCGAATCGGATCGCTGACTTCATCGACCCACCAGTTGTGGTCTTCGCCGATGCGGACTATGCACCAATCGAGAGTTGTGGAGGATTTGGCCATGAGAAGATGTCGGGTTTGTGTGGTGTGACTTGGATGTTGGGTTGTGAGCCGGCTCGCAGCAAAAGAGGCGGCCCGCGTCGAAGTCAAACCGGGAAAACCGCAACGTTGCATTTTCCCGGCGCGCATCCGCTCGCGCGCCCGCAACCTCTGGAAGAGCAGCGGCAGCGTGCTGGTCAAAAAACGAAAAACAAGCACAAAATCACGTCTTTTTGGCTGCCGGGGCAGCCCTAAGTGATGGCGCCGGCGGAATCGTTTTTCTTCATGCTTTATTCTTCATACTTTATCTTTCCTCTTTTCTCTTGTCTGGCAGCTCGCCTCGTTCGGGGTGGGGGTGGTGGTTGTGGAGGAGGAGGTGGTGGTGGTGGATGAGGGTGGGTGTGGGTGGGGGGGGAAGGGAGGTGGGAGGGCTGCACGTTTCTGACGAAAGATAAAGATAAAGATAAAGAGGAAAGAGGGGGGGGGGAGAGGTGGGAGGCGGGGAGGAGGTGGAGGTGGGAAGCGGGGAGGGGGGGGGAAGAGGGAGTGACTCCACTTTGAGTTACACGCTTGGCTGCCGGGTGCGATTTAAGGGCGTGTCTCTCTTGGACGCTCGCGCAAGGAGCGGCGGTGAGACGCCGCCGGACATGGGCAACGCGAGCGCATTGCACACGCGGACATTCGCGCAGCCCCCAGCGCAAACGGGCGTGGCTTCGCATCGTCCGGCGGCGGGACGCCGCCGCTCCTTGCGCGAGCGCCCTTCGTTATCTTTTTTGATTTTGGCATCACTTTGAACGCTACCTCCGGCTGCCACTTTATTGGCGTTCATCCGTGGTTAAATCCTTGTCTTGTTTCGGTTGTGGGGCAGCGCCTGTGTTTCGAGGTTAATGCGGATTTTTCAAGGGGGTTTTAGGGGGGGAGAATTTTTGGGGTGGCGGGCGAGGCGCGCGGTGGCACGATGCGGAGGATGTGCGCCGCCGGGGTTTACTCCATGATGTTTCGTCGTTACTCGCTGCCTTTCCGTCAGGCGGTGCGGACGGCGCATGGCGCATGGACGCGGCGCGAGGGCGTGATTGTGCGGCTGTCCGACGAGCGGGGCGCGACGGGGTTGGGCGAGGCGGCGCCGATTCCGTGGTTCGGAACGGAATCCGCGGACGAGGTGGCGGCGGCTTGCAGGTGGCTGGGCGCGCGGGTGAGCCGGGAGCGGCTCGAGGCGATCCCGGAGCGGCTGGGGTGCCTGCGGTTCGCGCTGGCGTCGGCGTTGGCGGAGTGCCTGGCAAAGCATGGGGAGGGCACGGAGCCGACGGCGGCGGTGGATGCGGCGGGAGCGGAGGGGGCGAAAAGGCTGGCGCGGCTCAGTAAAGAACCTCGGGGCAAGCTCCGAGGCATTGAAGGCATCGGCAACGGATTCCGTTGCTCTGAAAAACGAAGCAGGCTTCGAGGTATTGAACCTGAAGTGAATAAACCGAGCGGCGCGGCGGGAGTTGCGGCAGTGGGGGGGGCGGCGGCGGGCTTGATGGTTGCCGCGCTTTTGCCGGCGGGGCGGGCGGCGCCGGGGGTTGCGGCACGGCGGGCGGGGGAGGGGTTTCGCTCGTTCAAGTGGAAGGTGGGCGTGGCGGATGTCCGCGATGAATGGGCGTTGCTCGACGACTTGCTGGCCGTGTTGCCCGCGGGGGCGCGGTTGCGTTTGGATGCCAATGGCGCCTGGGGCCGGCGGACGGCGGAGCGCTGGCTGGGCCGGTGCGCGGATTTGCCTTGGGTGGAATTTGTCGAGCAGCCGGTCGCGGCGGCTCCCCCCGGGCGCGAAACCGATGCCGGGGCGCGGTCGAAGGCGATGGATTTGCTGCTGGGGCTGGCCGGGGATTTTCCGGTGCCGCTGGCGCTCGATGAATCGGTCGCGAGTTCGCGCGATGTGGAGTGCTGGCTGGATGCGGGCTGGCCGGGGTTGTTTGTGCTGAAGCCGGCGTTGCTCGGCGATGTGGCCGGCACGCTCGGGCGGTTGCGGGCGGCGGAGGGCGGCGGCGGTGGCGGCGGTGGCGCGCAGCGCGGCGGGAGGGTCGTGTTTTCATCGGCTTTGGAGACTGTCGTGGGGGCGCGCGCGGCGCTCGAATGGGCGTTGCGCTGGACGGAAAAAATGTCCGATTCCAAGCCCTTTCCGAGCGGGGCGA
>JAIRTK010000464.1 GCA_031254955.1 Opitutaceae bacterium | reverse complement strand
GGCTCGCTTCCTTGCGACGCTTACCGTTTTTGTGATGTCCGCGCTCTGCGCGATTGCCCAGCAGACCGGCTCCATTGAGGGCCGCGTGCTCAACGCCGACACCGGCAATTATGTTTATCAGGCCCGCGTCCGCGTCGTCGGCGCCGGGGCGTTGTCCACGTTCACCGACAACACCGGCCAATACTGGCTGACCGGAGTCCCCGCCGGCCCGGCCACACTGGAGGTCTTTCTCACCGGATTCCCCGCTCAAACCCTCGCCGTGGATGTGCCCGCCGGCGGTGCCGTCCGCGCGAAAGTCGTGCGGCTGAGCCTGGACGGTGCCGCCGGAGGAAATCCCGGCGGCGGCGCCGCCGGCGCCGAGGTCGTGA
This sequence comes from Opitutaceae bacterium, assembly GCA_031254955.1. Classification (GTDB taxonomy): domain Bacteria; phylum Verrucomicrobiota; class Verrucomicrobiia; order Opitutales; family Opitutaceae; genus Termitidicoccus. The sequence goes on along the minus strand of JAIRTK010000464.1, from coordinate 5,972 downwards.
TGCTCGACAAATTCGTCGTCTCCTCGGTCCGCGAGATGAGCGGCGTCGCCCTCGCGGTCAACAGCCAGCGCTACGCCGACAACACCCGCAGTGTCGTCTCCGTCGAGGAAATGGGCTTCACCGGCGACGGCAGCATCGCCGGCGCGTTGAAGTTTCTGCCCGGCGTTGACATCGAGACCGGCGCCACCGGACACGGCTTCGACAACGCCATCACGCTCTCCGGCGCCCCCAGCGCGAACGTCCCCGTCACCCTCGGCGGCTTCGACGCGCTCACCTCCGCCGACCTCGTGCAGAACGCCACTGGCAACCAAAACCAGCGCTCCGTCAACCTCGCCCAGCTTTCGCTCAACAGCCTTTCGCGCGTCGAAATCAACCGCTCGCCCACGCCCGACATGCCGGGCAGCGCGCTGGCCGGCTCGGTCAACCTCGTCCCGAAAAGTGCGTTTGAGCGCGCGAGGCCGCGCTACGTGATCCAGATGTTCGGCTCCGCCAACGAAAACACCATCTCACTCGGCAAGCAGTCCGGGCCGCTCATTTCCAAGCGCCACCCGATCAAGCCCGGCGTGGCCGTCAACGCGGTGGTGCCGCTGACCAAGGACTTCGGCTTCAGCCTCTCGCTCGGCCACAGCTCCACTCCGAAGAACATCGCCCGCACCAGCCGCTCCGTGACCGCGAACTACGACCCCGCCGCCAATGCCGGCGCCGGCGGCTTCAAGGCCACGCCGCTCAACCCCGACCACTACATGCTCTACGCGATGGACTATTACGACGTGGATTCGATCTACACCAAGGACAACCTCAACCTGACCGTGGACTACCGCCCCTACGCGCGCGGCACGCTCACCTTCGGCTTCACTCAAGCCTATAACGAACTCGAAAGCGGCCAACGCCGCGCGTATTGGCAAATCCACAACACTGCCGCGCTCGACCTCGCGAACTCCACCCTCACCACCGCCCAAAGCATCGCCCAGCCCGCGGCCAACCGCAACGAGGTGCGCGGCACCACCACCCTCAACGACTTCATCGACAAAAACCGCCAGTTTCTCCTGAAATTTCGCCACGCCGGCCCCGTCTGGAACGCCGAGGCCGGCGCCAGCCACGGCACCGCCGGACGCGAGGCCGTTGACATTGACCGCAACCTGCTCTTTGACGTGCCGGTCTATCGTCAGGGCGCGTTCACCAAGTTCGAAGGCATCCGCCCATGGACGGTGGACAGCATCACCGCCACCTACGCGGGCGGCGCGCTCAACCCCCTCGACCTCGATTCGTTCATCCCGGCGGGCAACATGTCCTACTCCGTAACCAAACTCGATGGCACGACGCAAAACGTGGCCACCTCGATGCCCACCGTCCGCGTCAAGCCCTACACCACCTCCGACAAGAAAACCCAAATCTACGGCAACCTTTCCCGCCACTTCAATATCGGGCGCACGCGTCATGCCGCCAAGGCCGGCTTTGATTATTCCGACTATAAACGCGATCAGAGTTACGACCAATACATCGGCACCGGCTCCGGCTATGTCTATAACGGCATCGACCAACCTTTCACGGACTTTTTCAACCCCGGCCACAACCGCTCCCTCCCCGGCGGACTCGGAGTGCCGGAAACCTTGGACTCGGGTGCCATCGCCGCCTTCTTTAAGGCCAACCGAGACAAGTTCATCCAGATAAACCCAGGCAATGACTACGTCACCGCCACGAACAACAGCAAGTCGCTGCACGAAACCATCACCGCCGCCTACCTGCGGCTCGACAGCCACATCACGTCCCGGCTCCTGCTCGTCTACGGCCTCCGCTTCGAGCGCACCGCCGACAAGGGCGCCGGCCCCTTGGTTGACCCGACGGGCAACTACGTGCCCGACCCGGCGAACTCCGGCGGCTACCTGAACCTTGACGGCGGCCCCCTCGTGGCGGGCGGCGCCGGCAACACCGGCAAGCCGCAACTCGCGAATAACACCAACTCCCTCGTCGCCAAGCAACTCACCTATTTCACCCACGGCGCGCGCGCCAGGCGCTCATCCGATTCTTGGTTCCCAAGTCTGAACGCTAGTTACACCATCCTCGAAAACCTCGTCGCCCGCCTCTCCTACTCGCAAACCATAGGACGCCCCGACATCTACAACGTCGCCCCCGGCATCACTGTGCCTGGCTACGAGGCCGCCGCCCCGCGCTTCACCGTCACCAACCCCGGCATCGCCCCTTGGAAGTCGCAAAACGTCTCGCTCTCGCTGGAACTCTACTCCGGCAACCTCGGCGACATCACCCTGCGCGGCTACCGCCGCTGGGTGAAAAACGGTTTCGTCTCGCAAATCATGGACGCCGCCGACCCCCAGGCCGCCGCTCTGCTCGCCGCCTACGGCATTGACATTGCCCAGTGGCCGAACGCCGCCGCCGCCGAGGTCTCCACCCTGCGATCCATTGACGGCGCCATCGTCACCTCCGGCCTTGAACTGAGCGGACGCTACAACCTCGACGCTCTGCTGCCCGCTTGGGCGCACGGCCTCACCGTCAAGTTCAGTGTCTCGCGCTCCACGTTCAGTGGCGACGACGCGGCAGCATCATCCTTCGCCGCGCAAAACATGTATCTCCTGCCATGGTCGATCGGCGGCGGAGTATCGCTCGCAAGAAAATGGTTTTCCCTAAACCTCACCGGGAAATGGAATGACCGCCAGCAGCGCACCTACTACGCCCCCGTCTCCACCCTCCTGTATGAACCGGGCACTTACGACTACCTCGACGCCACCTTCCGCCTCGACCTCGACCTTTCCATCCGCGTCACAAAAAACCTTTCCCTGTTCCTGAATGGACGGGACATCAATGGATTCGAGGAAAAATGGCTGCGCTATGGCCCCACCACGCCTGACCTGATGAAAGGCCGTCAGTTGAACAAATTCCAACCCGTCTGGACCCTCGGCATGACTGCGGAATTTTAACCCGATGAATCCTTGGATGCGGCGGCAGAGGGTGAAGCCCGGCGCCGCCGCACTGCTCCCCAAAAACCATTCCCTGCGCAACTTGGAGGCGAATGGTTTAACCGCACCTCACGGATTGACTTTCGCCAAACGCAAGCGCATCGCTTGAATCCGTATCAAAGTTCACTCCCATGAATAAAAAACTCGCCTCAGTGCTCCTCAGCATCGCGCTGTTCGCGCCCGCCTTCGCCGCCTCGGCGCCAGTGGCCGCCACGCCGCAAATCAAAACCGGAAAGGACGGCCAGCCCGTCAAAGCCTTCGTCAAACGCGCCGAAATGCTCAAAAAGCGCGCCCAAAAAGGCGGCTTCGACATCCTCTTCCTCGGCGACTCCATCACCCACCAGTGGGAATGGGTCTGCGGCGCGACCAACGAAGGACGCAAAACCCCCAGCAAAACCGGCGGCAAAGCCGTCTGGGACGCCAAACTCGCCCCGCTCCGCGCCGAACCCTCCGGCATCGGCGGCGACCGCACCGAACACCTCCTCTGGCGCATCGAAGACGGCCTCCTCGAAGGCAAGTCCGACCCCAAACTCATCGTCATGATGATCGGCACCAACAACACCGGCGCCCGCATGGACCCGCCCGCCGACATCGCCGCCGGCGTGGACGCCATCGTCAAGGCGATCCAGAAACGCAAACCCGCCGCGAAAATCCTCGTCCTCGGCATCTTCCCGCGCGGCGCCACCAAGGACGACCCGAAACGCGTCAACAACACCAAAGCCAACGACCACCTCGCCAAGCTCGCCGACGGAAAACAAGTCTTCTACAAAGACATCGGCGACGCATTCCTGACCCGTGACGGCGTCCTCGAACGCGACATCATGCCCGACCTGCTGCACCTGAACACCGAAGGCTACACCCGCTGGGCCGACGCCGTGATTCCCGAAATCAAGAAACTGCTGGCGCAATAAAGCCCCCCAAGGCAACCCCCGAGGCATCACCAAAAGAGGCTTCGCGCCCCCCCCACGTCAGCAAACGGCACCCAACCCCGCGGCAAGCCGCGAGGCATGGGTGCCATCTTGAATAAAGTGCGTCGCTATTTCCGATAAAACCGCAACGCCCCGGAGGGACGGCAGCGTTTAGTTCGCAGAGCCTGACCTTGCGTCAGGCCGGGAACGGCAACGCGGCCCGGCACAAGCTCAGGCCGGGATTGGCAGCGCGGCCCGGCACAAGGTCAGGCCCGACGGGTCTTGCCACGGTTTGCCTTCTCAACCCCGGAGGAACGGCAGCGCGCATCGCCCCCGCCTCGCATCCCCCGCACGGCCTCTGCTACCGCCCCGCCGGGGCTTGGTTTCGACCCCTTTCGGGCTTGGTTCAGCTCTTCGATGCCTGGTTCGCCACGCACGGACGCACGGACTTGGCTCGGAGAAAGTCGGCTTGAGTCGATTTAAATCGGTTCAAGTCGATTTAAGTCGCGTCTCGGCTTTGGCCAGTCCCTTTGCGTGACATCAGAAGATAACCGACTTGCTCGGAACCCTTGGTTTTCGCCATGCCTGAGGCCATGCGGAGCCGGTAGGGAGGCCTCTCCGAGGCCTCCGCGACAACGTCCCGCCGCCCCGTGGGCCTGCCCTTGCGTCAAACCGGATTTGGCGGTCGCGGCCTGATACAAGGTCAGGCCCTGCGAAATTCCGCCCTCGCGTAACATCAGTGGCTGCGAAAACAGGGTTGGCGAACACGTCTATGCTTTATCTTCTCTTTCGCCAAGGACGGGCAGGGAGTTCCAGGCGCAGCGAGGAGCCTGACAAGAAGAAAGATAAAGAGGAAAGGCGCCGGCGGTGTGGCATTACTTTGGGTTGCACTCATAAAAAGCTTTCCCACGCCCATTCTCCGCCTTGGGGTTTATCCTCGATTTGCGCATGAGGATGCGAACACTTCTTTTCCGTCATGCGCCGACTCGACCAGCTTCTTGCCAGCCTCGGCTATTGTTCGCGACGGGAGACCCGCGCGTTTCTCAAAACCCACGCCGTCACCCACCGCGACGCTCCGGCCTTCGACCCTTCCCTGAAAGTCCGGGCGGACAATGTGCTCGTCGATGGCGAACCGCTCGATCATCCCGACGGATTGCTGCTCCTGCTGAACAAACCGGTCGGACTCGTCTGCTCGCACGATCCGCGCGAAGGCCCCAATGTTTACAGCCTGCTTCCCGCGCGCTGGCGCGCGCGCAATCCGCAAGTCACCAGCATCGGACGCCTCGACAAGGACACCAGCGGCCTGCTGCTCCTCACCGACCAGACCGCGCTCGTCCACCGCCTCACTTCACCGAAGCACAAGGTGCCCAAAACCTACCGGGTGACGACCGCCAAGCCGATTCCCCCCGGGCTGGTCGCGCTTTTCGCCGCCGGCACGCTCGTCCTTCACGGTGAGGTCGCGCCCTGCGCGCCCGCCGCACTGCGCATCCACGGCCCCGCCGTCGCCGACATCGTGTTGACCGAAGGGCGCTACCATCAGGTGCGCCGCATGTTCGCGAGCCAAGACTGCGCGGTCGTGACGTTGCATCGCACGCATTTCGGCCCACTCGACCTCTCCGGAGTCGAGCCTTCCCGGTGGCGCGAATTGCCTCTGGGAATGTTTGGGTAAGACCAATTCCCAATGAGATTTATCCTTTTGTAGTCCGATTTTGCTCTTTCTCTTTATTCTTTATCTTTCCTCTTTCTCTTCCTTCCTCCCATGACTGGTTGGAAACGATGAGAAAGAGAAAGATAAAGAGGAAAGAGAAAGAAATGGGCAGTACGGCGGCTATCCATCCAAAAGAATAAATTTTGTTCGGAATTGGTATTATACCCTTTCCCAGTGGACAGGACACTTTAAAGGCAGAGCCATGTAGGGGCTTCGCTTGCGAAGCTCGGCTTGATAACCGTGAACCAGCAAAGGCCGTGCTCCAGCAACGGGCTTCGCAAGCGAAGCCCCTACATGGCTCTGCTTCTAAAGAGTGCTTTTCACTGGGAATGGGTATTAATCAAAAGCCCTCTGCGTCTCCACGGCTTTGCGTGAGTTTTTTTA
>JAIRTK010000397.1 GCA_031254955.1 Opitutaceae bacterium | reverse complement strand
TCCAAGGCTGGATGCAGGCCACGCGCGGCCAGAGCATCGGCAAAAGTCTCCTGCGCCTGCGCGTCGTGCCTTCCACCAGCGATGACGAGCCGCCGGGATTTTTCTCCGGTGTGGTCGTGCGCTGGCTGTTGATGTGGCTGTTTTATCTGGTGCCGATCGTGGCCATTGTGGATTTCTTCTTTCTCTTTCGCGAAGACCGCCGGTGCCTGCACGATTATCTGGCCGACACCCGCGTCATCGCCATGGACGAATAAGCGGATGCGGCGGGTGATGGCCCGCGAGAGGCCGCGCAGCCTGCGCCCCGCGTCGCGCCATTGCCGTGGACGGGTGAGCGGATGCGGCTTGTTGCGCAACAGGCCGCCTGCCGGGGCGTTTCACCCCTGGCCTTGGCGCACGCGGTCTTTTTCGGCCTCGCGTTCCTCTTCCAGCCGCGCGCGCTCGCCGGCGAGCTGGCGGCGGATTTTCTCCACCTCGTCCGGCTCCCCGGCGGAAAGCACGGCGTCGAGTTGTTGCTTCAAGAAAATCTCCCTCTCGGCGATTTTCCCGGCGTAGATTTTGTCGATTTCGGCGAGGCGCGTTTTCTGCGCGCCGGTCAATGGCGTGGCGGCCTCGGGGTCGGACTTGGCGAGGCGTTCCAGGGCGAGTTCGTAGGCGCTTTTCATGGCAGACGACCAAGGCTCATCGCCGGCCCAAAGGCAAGCGCCGTAGCGCGCGGGGCCGCGCGGGGCCGCCTCTTTCTGACCGCCGCCGCCGTTGCTCCTTGCGCGAGCGCCCTTCACCGGCGCGTTTGATGCCGGCTCGACGTTGCCTCGCACCCATTCGCTTCCCGCATGTGAAAATGCGGGCTTGGCAAAGGCCTCGGCTCGCCTGCAAAATCATCCTCCCGCCGTCCTCCGCCGCTTGCCAGCCACGCGGAACGCGGGTTTCTCATGTCGCATTTTGGTGCGGCGAAATCGCAACCCTCAGCCAAGGAGGAAACGTTCATGATCACCGCAAATCATACCAGCCAGACCCTTCGCCCCCGGAAATACCGCGCCATCCAGCGGCGCGACCTCGATTCGCTTCCGCAGCTCAGCCAGTTGTCGGACGAGGACATGCTCAACATGAAAGCCGTGTCGGCGGTGCTCCCGTTCCGGGTCAACGACTACATCGTGGACGAGCTGATCGACTGGGACAACGTCCCCGCGGACCCGATGTTCCAGCTCAGTTTTCCGCAGTCCGACATGCTTGAGCCAGCCGACCTCGCCGCCATGCGCGACCTCATCGCCGCGAATGCGCCGGAAGCCGGACAACAGACGCTCGCCCGCGAAATCCAGTTGCGCCTGAACCCGCATCCCGCCGGCCAGATGGAGGTCAATGTGCCGCGCCTCGACGACGAGCCTCTGCCCGGCATGCAGCACAAATACCGCGAGACCGTGCTCTTCTTCCCCAGCCACGGGCAGACCTGCCACGCCTATTGCACCTACTGCTTCCGCTGGGCGCAGTTTGTCGGCATGGACGAACTCAAGTTCGCCAGCCGCGAGGCCGGCAACCTGGAGCGCTACCTGCGCCGCCATCAGGAGGTCAACTGCGTGCTCATCACCGGCGGCGATCCCATGGTCATGCGCTCGTCCGTGCTCGCGCGCTACATCGAGCCGCTGCTCGGGCTTGACCACCTCATGAGCATCCGCATCGGCACGAAATCGCTCGCCTGGTGGCCGTATCGCTACGTGACCGACCCCGATGCCGACGACACGCTGCGCCTCTTCGAGCGGGTGGTGAAAAGCGGACGCCACCTCGCCATCATGGCGCACTTCAGCCATCCGCGCGAACTCGCCACCCGCGCCGTGCAGGAGGCGATCCGCCGCATCCGCGACACCGGCGCGGTCATCCGCTGCCAGGCCCCGCTCGTGCGCCATGTCAACGACGACGCCCTGACCTGGAGCCACCTCTGGAAACGCCAGATCGTGCTCGGGCTTGTCCCCTACTACATGTTTGTCGAGCGCGACACCGGCCCGAAAAACTATTTCGAGGTGCCGCTCGCCCGCGCCCACGAGATTTTTTCAAAAGCGTGGCGCCGCATGTCCGGCCTCGGGCGCACGGTGCGCGGCCCGTCGATGTCCGCCCTGCCCGGCAAGGTGCTCGTTGACGGCATCGAGGAGGTCAACGGCGAGAAAGTCTTTGTCCTGAAATTCGTGCAAGGCCGCGAGCCGGCCTGGACCGGGCGGGTCTTTTTTGCGCGCTACGATCCGCAAGCCACCTGGCTCGACCAGCTCAAGCCGGCGTTTGGGGCGAAGGAATTTTTCTTCGAGCCGGCGATGCGCGACATCAAGGAGCATCATCGCTCCCCCGCCTGGAGCGACCGCTCGCGCTTCGTGAAGCAACTTTCCGAGTTCGGCCACGTGGAGTGGATGTGAGCCACGGAAAAAATCGTTCTCTTACTCTTACTCGTTCTCTTACTCGTTCTCGTTCTCTTACTCGTTCTCGCCCCCCCTCCCCCGGAAAGAGAGAACGAGAACGAGTAAGAGAACGATTAGGCAGGCGGGAACGACTATGTGAACGGGAACGACTAGGCGAACGGAAGTAATTAGGCGGACGAAAAAAGCTCCTGACAGCGAAAGTGACGCGGAAAACTGCACGCGCGAATCTCATACCCTTTCCCAGTGAAAAGCACCCTTTAGAAGCAGAGCCATGTAGGGGCTTCGCTTGCGAAGCCCGTTGCTGGAGCACGGCCTTTGCTGGTGCACGCCCGTTGCTGGTGCACGGTTATCAAGCCGGGCGTCGCAAGCGACGCCCCTACAAAAGAGTGATGTTCATTGGGAATGGGTATCATACCAATTCCGAACAAAATTTATTCTTTTGGATGGATAGCCGCCGTGCTGCCCATTTCTTTCTCTTTCCTCTTTCTCTTTCTCTTTCTCCTCGTTTCCAACCAGTAATGGGAGGAGGAAGAGAAAGAGGAAAGATAAAGAATAAAGAGAAAGAGCAAAATCGGACTACAAAAGGATAAATCTCATTGGGAATGGGTATCAATCCAAACCGGCGGCGAAGTCGCCGAAATCGGAATACACGGGCACGCCGGGAAGTCCGAGCCGTTCCCAATCCCCGCGAGTCAATTCGCCCGTGCAAAGCGCCGCCGCGCGGATGCCGGCGCCAAGCCCGGCGCGGATATCGCTTTCGCGGTCGCCCACCATCCAGCACTGCGCGGGATCGAGCGCGTGGCGCCGGATGGATTCGAGAAGGAAACGCGGCGACGGTTTGCGGTAAACGACCGGCTGCTCGCCCGTTTCCGGCGCGATGCAGATGTCCGCGAACAACGGCGCGGGCGGCAGCGCGATGAGTTGCTCCATGCGCTCGTTGCACCGCACCGCGTCTTCCAACGCGTAATAGCCGCGCCCGATGCCCGACTGGTTGGTGTGGAGGAACAACAGGTAGCCCAGCGTCCGGGCGCGCCGCAGTCCCTCGACGACGCCGGGGATCAACTCCACCCCGGCGGGATCGGAGAGGTAGCCTTTGTCGAGGATGAGCGTGCCGTCGCGGTCGAGAAAAAGAGCCTTGTGCATCGCGCGACTGTGAGGTCGCCAGCCTCGGGGCGTCAACACGTCGGAAAAAATTACGACCGAGGCAGCGCATCCCATCAGTTACGAACCGAGGTTGCGCGGAAGCAGCCAGATTGTCCGCTCCGGGGAGCGCACTTCTCCGCGCCAAGGAGCGCACCTCTCCGCTCCTGAGAGCGCGCTTCTGTGCTCCGGGGAGCGCACGCGTCTCGCGTGCTGTATTCGGCGTCTCGCCGAATACCCTCCGGCAGCATGACTTGGGCGGGACGCCCAAGCCCGCACGCGAGACGCGTGCGCTCCCCGCCCCCTCCGCGTCCCATCAGTTAAAAAGCCTGCGACAGAAGCGGCGACGGGTGTTTTTCCACACGCCGTAGCCGGGCGGCAGGTCGCCATCCGTCCTCACCATCCGTCCTCAAATACCAGAACACGCCGTTGAGAACGGCGCCCTGGCGCGGGACGCGCAAACGGTTTCAGCGTCCCGGCGCGTCAGCGCGCGGGACGCGCATTTGCTTCGGAAGCGCGGCGGGCGGCAGCATGCCGGCGGGAAAACGCCCGCTATTTTTCGCCTTTGCCGCCTC
>JAIRTK010000396.1 GCA_031254955.1 Opitutaceae bacterium | reverse complement strand
TCACCACCGCTCAAGTTCGAGCTTGAACCATTCCCTTTGCTTTTGCGGCTTTCAGACGTGCGGTTTTCAGGGCGGCTTTTTACAGATATGTAGGGGCTTCGCTTGCGAAGCCCGTTGCTGGCGCACGGCCTTTGCTGGTGCGGTTATCAAGCCGGGCGTCGCAAGCGACGCCCCTACAAAAGAGTGATTTTCATTGGGAATGGGTATGGCACCTGCGTTACACCGGAGGCGCGCAACCTCAGTGAATCAGTGCGGTTTTCTATTAATATGTTTGTTATAAATATGTTGCGATTTTTTGAGCGCCGGCAAATTAATGAAAAACGCGGGATGCGGATATTGCGTCTAAAAAAATAAATGACTAAATCATTGACATATCTTTTGGGAAAGCAGATAGACGGGCAAATCACATTCTTCCCCGCATCCCCTTTTCGCTTCCTGCCCGTCAACCTCGAACTTTCCCAAAATCATCATTATTCACCCCATGAATACACCAACCCGCCCAAACACACTGCACCAACTGGTTCCCGCAAGGTTTTGCCCCGGAGGCATCGTTGCGTTATTAGCCGCCGTCGGCGGCATCGGCATCGTCGGAGCGCAAAGCGTCACGCCACCCGCAACCACACCCGAAGCCGACGAGACCATTGTCATCCTCTCGCCCTTTGAAGTGAGGGAGGATGCGGACGACGGATATTCCGTGGGCCGCTCGACCGCGGGCGGACGCACGGACGCGCCGCTTGAGATCATCCCCTCCGCCATTTCGCAATTGTCGCGCCAGTTTCTCGACGACCTCGGCATCGTGGACATGCGCAATGCTTCCGAGTGGAGCGTCAATTCCGTTCCGCAATACAACAACCCCAATCCCTTCGACTACGCGGTGAACCTGCGCAGCATGGGCAACAGTTTTCCCAGCCGGAATTATTTTCGCTGGTATTACAATAGCGACAGCTACAATACCGAGCGCCTCGAATACGCCCGCGGTCCCAATGGCGTGCTTTTCGGCGACGGCAATGTGGCCGGCATCGTCACCGTATTCACCAAGCGCGCCCGGCTCGACAAGCCGCGCTACTCCCTGCGCTTCAAGACCGATTCTTACGGCGGCTACCGGTTCAGCGCCGATGTCAACCAGCCGATCAACAAGGATGTCGCCATGCGCGTGAACTACCTGAACATGCGCCAGGACGACTGGCGTGATGACGCGCCGTTTCACAATCGCGGCCTGCACCTCGCCGGCACATGGCGGATCAGCAAAGACACCGCATTGCGCGCCGAAGGCGAATGGGCCAAGGGCGTGCGCCACCTCATCGTGTGGAACTTCCTCGATTTCGCGTCTGCGTGGGACGGCGTCACGGTCAATGAATCCCATCTCAATGGCCAGAATCCGACAAATCCCGCCGACGTGCCCGTCCTCGGCGGCGGGCTGACCGACTATGCGATAGGGGATGCAGCCACCGGACAGTCAGGGGTGTCGCTTCCTTATTATGTGTTTGCGCCGGGCCTCCATGGTTACAGCGCCGCCGCCGGCGCGTTCACCGGCGGAAATCCGGGCGTGCTGGACTGGAAAAACTTCTATACCACGCAAGGCAGCATGTTCGCCTTGAGGGCCGAAGGCGACGCGCGCATCCCCAATATCGCGAGATTGAGCCGCCGCGAATTGAACACCCAGCCTCCCGACGCGACGGAAACCGCCGAGGTCAAAACCTATTCCGTCTATCTCGACCACAGCTTTCTCCCCAACCTCAATGTGCAGCTCGCGCTGAATCACATGGAAATTGAGAAGGGAATGTATAACGGGAGCACGTATTTTAACGAATACAGAATCGATGTTAACAAATACCGGCCCGCCAGCAACGGCGCCTATAATAATACAAGCGCCGCCCTTAATGAAAAATTCGGCGTTCCTTATACTGATAATGTCATCGATCGCTATCCCGCCCGAGGCAATGGGAACACGGTTGATGATTATCGCGCGCTGGCCACCTGGTCCATTGAGAACGACTGGCTGAAGCAGCGCTTCAGCGGCATCGTGGGCTACCGCGAGGATAGTTATAGCTATCTCCAGGAGCGTTTCTTCCGAATCGATCAGAATCGCTTCTGGGATTCCGCCTACGCCGTGCGCATCCGCATGTATTGGGACGAGCCGGGGCGCTATCCCGTGGGATCGGCGATCAATTACATACAGAATCTTGGCGGCGCGGCCAGATACGGCTTTGTGCCGATTTCCGTGACGAAGGAAAGAAACAAGATGCAATACAACCAGCTTCTCTCCATCACCCAGCTCCTCAACGACTCCCTGACCGTGAGCATGGGGGTGCGTTATGACAAGGTCGAGAAGCACCTGCGTTATGTCTATTCCGGCCCCGCGGTGATCACCACCACCTCGCCCACGGAGGAGTTTGAAGACAATCCCGTCAGTAAAAACGCGGGCGCGGTCTGGTTTCCGACGGACTGGCTGGGGGTGTATGGCAACTATTCCGAAACCTTCACGCCGCCCGGCAGCGGCCCGGTGTTTATGAGCGGCGGCATCGTCGGAATCTCGCGAAGCAAAGGCGCCGATTTCGGCATCAAGCTCAAACTGCTCAAGGGAAAAATTCGCGGCGCCATCAATTATTATGATATGAAGCAGTTCGATGATGCCGGCATCGGCGGCTCCACGAACATCATGCGCGCCGAGATCAATAGAATCTGGCAGAACATAACCGGGCAGGCCAATTCCCTCTCGCAGTATCGCGACACGCAGGATTATCACGGGAAAGGCTGGGAACTGGATTTTACGGCGATGCCCACCAGAAACATCCGCATCCTCCTCAATCTCGCGCTGCCGCGCACCGAGGCGATCAATCTCCTCCCCCGCCTGCGTGATTATGTGTCCGAAAACAGGTCGGCCTGGGAGCAGGCGATTGCGGGCAATGTCAACGGCAACGGCTCGGCAATCGCGACCGATCTGAACCTCATCGATCAGCGCATCCAAGGACTCGCCCCTGGCTCCACCCTTCGCAACACCTACAAATACACAGGGAATATCTACGCCACCTATACATTTAATAAAGGCGCCTTGAAAGGCACCGCGTTCGGCCTGGGCGGCAATTTCAGGGGCAAAAACAAACTCGATAGCACCGTGGACAGCGCCTATGATTATCTCTACGCCAAGTCTTATTATACGCTGCACGGGCATGTGTCGTGGGAGCGAAAACTCAAGCGCGGCATCCTCCACGTGCAGCTCAACGTGGACAATATTCTCGATAACGACGACTTGATCACCACCGCCTACCGGCAGTATCCCATGAACACCGGCGAGCGCATGGACGACACCTTCCGTTATCTGCCGCCGCGCCGCATCTCGCTGTCCGCCGCCTATACATTCTAACCTGGCGCCGCGGGGCGCGGCCTGCCTCCCGGAGGAGGCCGCGCCCAGCGGGCCTTTAAAGCCCAGTTCGATTTTTGCCTATATCATGCCCAATCCAGTGATTGAACGTTTCCCGGAAAACCCGATCCTGACGCCTGCCGACGTGCCGCCGAGCCGCCCCGGCATGGTCGTGGAAATGGTGTTGAATCCCGGCGCATTCCGTTTCCAGGGGCGCACCGGCCTGCTGCTGCGCGTCGCCGAACGGCCGGAAGTCGATGACAATCATGTGAGCGCGCTCATGTATGACCCGTCATCCGAAGGCGGGCTTCGCGTGATGACTGTCAGAAAAGACGCTCCCGGTCTCAAGCACGGCGATCCCAGGGGATTTGAATACAAAGGGCGCTATTATCTCACAACCATGTCGCATTTACGGCTGGCCTGGAGTGATGACACTACACACTTCACCGTCGAGCCGCATCCGGCCATGCAGGCCGCGAACGACCACGAGGCCTACGGCATAGAGGATTGCCGCGTGGAGTATGTGGACACCAAATACTGGCTGGCGTATGCGCTCTCTTCCGAGAACGGCGTGGGCGTGGGCATGGCCTCGACGGACGACTGGAAAACCTACGAGCGGCACGGAATCATATTTTCACCGCACAACAAGGACGCGGCGTTTTTCCCGGAGAAAATAGGCGGCTATTATTGGGCGTTTCATCGCCCGAGCGGAATCGGCCTCGGCGGAAACAATATATGGCTCGCCCGCTCGCCGGACATGCTGCACTGGGGCGCGCACCGGCGCCTGGTCGCGGCGCGTCCGGGCAGGTGGGACGGCGAGCGCATCGGCGCCGGCGCGGCGCCCATAAAAACGCCGCGCGGCTGGCTCTCCATTTATCATGGCGCCGATGCGACGGGCCGCTATTGCCTGGGCGCCTTGCTGCTCGACCTGAATGATCCGGCCCGCGTCCTCGCCCGCTCGGAAACGCCTCTGCTGGAGCCTGAGGCCGGGTGCGAAAGGCGGGGTTTTTATGGCAACTGCGTGTTCACCAACGGCCACGTGCTCGACGGTGATACCGTGACCCTTTATTATGGCGCGTCCGACTCGGTGGTCTGCGGCGCGCGCGCCTCCATAAACGCACTGCTTGCCTCACTATGAAAAACACGGTTCTTTCGTTTCTGCTGGCCGCGCTCTTTGCGGCGTTTTCATGGCCCCTGGAGGCCGCCAAGGCCCAAAAGGCCAAGCCCGCGCCCCCGAAGAAATACGACATGAATTCGCCGGTTGTCCGCAAGCCGCCGCCTGAAATGCTGCCGCCGCCGCTGCATGTCGCCGGCAATGAAATCCGCACCCCCGACGGCAGGCCGGTCTGGCTTCAGGGGCTTTGCATTGACAGCCTCGAATGGTCGCACGTCGGCGAGCGCGTCGTGCAATCGGTCATCGCCGGCGTTTATCAATGGAAGGCAAACGCCATCCGCCTTCCCGTCCAGATGCGCGAAGATGCCGGCAAGGGTTTCTGGTTTGGAAAATCTCTCTATCAAAAGGACGAGGGCAAGCGCTACCGCGAGATTGTGGACAGCGCCGTCAATGCCGCCGCCGGACTCGGCGCCTATTTGATCATAGATTTGCACGGCTTTCGCGCGCCCACCGAGGAGGCTGTCGTTTTTTGGAAAGATGTCGCCACGCGCTATAAAAATCACCCGGCGGTCATTTTTGAATTGTTCAATGAGCCGCACGACATCACTTGGGATGTCTGGCGGGACGGCGGCGAGGTGTCGGACTCGACGCGAAACCAGGACGTGGTGGCTGAAAACAAGGATAAGCTGAAAACCTTCAAGGCGGTCGGCATGCAGCAACTGGTGGACGCCATCCGGGGCACCGGGGCCAAAAATGCAATCATTGCCGGCGGCATCGACTGGAGCGGCGACATCAGCGGCGTGCTCAACGGCTACGAACTCGATGACCGCGGGGGCAACGGCATCATCTATACGGCGCACGTTTATCCGTGGAAAAAGGACTGGCAGGGCAAGTTTCTTTGCGTGGCGGAAAAACATCCCGTCCTCATCGGCGAGGTCGGCGCCATCCGCGCGTGGGAGGATTTTTCCTTCATCGGCCCCGAGCAGCGGTATCCCCTGGAGGGCTGGGCCGAGGACATGATCGGCTGCATCCAGAAATATAAATTGCACTGGACGGCGTTCAGTTTCCATCCGCTTTGCGGCCCGATGATCATTTCCGATTGGGAATACACGCCCACGCCCTATTGGGGCGTCTATGTGAAAGACGCCCTCGTCAATGGAAAAAAATTTGAAATGAAAAAAATGCGCTGAACCCGTCCCGCCTCCGCCTTCACCTCCCTCAACCCTGCCCTGCTCCCATGATGAAAACACGCACTCCATTCCTCACGCCGCTTCTGCTTTCGCTTTTTGCCGCGCTTCCTTTGTCAAGGTCGATTCATGCGGAAACACCGCCCGCCGCATGGATTGATGCGCCCGCCAGGGTCCATGCCGGCGAGCCGTATGAGCTTCATGCCTCCTTTCTCGTCGGGCCGCCGGGCGCGCGCGGCGAGGGGGCGTCCTATTTCATCGAATTATACAAGGACGGCGCGCTCGTCAGCGGCGGCGCGCACACGGTTTGCGATGATATTCAACTGCGCATATCGGAGTATTCCGTCGCATCCGCGGCCGGTTCCATCAACTACAAGGCGCGGCTCCAGGGCGGCGGCATCAGCAGGCAACTGGACCATGTCATCACGGTTTTGCCCGCCGGGGGCGCGAGCCTTTCATCCGGGGCGGGTGGTGATTCCGGTTTGGCCGATGGCGCGCGCGCCGAGCGTTATAGTGTCGCCGCTGCATCACTCGCCGCCGGCGCGGAATCGGCGCCCGCATCCGCGCCAGCCGCGTCCGCGACCGGGGATTCATATCATGACCCTATTGTGCCCGAAGGGATTTCCTCCGCAAGTGATGCGCCTTCCACGGCGGTCGCCGCCGTCGTCGCGCCTCCGGGCACGCCGCCCGTCTCCCGCCAGACGGCGAACAGAAGTTATCGTCGCGGCATCAATATCGCCGGCGCCGAATACGGCAACCGTTCCGTTCCCGGCAACCTCGGCGTGGAAAACACCAACTATACATGGAACGACGAGGCTGTTTATCGCTATTTCGCCGGCAAGGGGTTTGACATCTTTCGCGTCCCCTTCCGCTGGGATAGAATGCAACCGGTATTGAATGGCCCTCTCGATCCCCAATATCTCGCCGGTCTGAAACGCAATATCGAGTGGGCGAAGCAATACGGCGGCCAGGTCATCCTCGATGTCCACAGCTTTGCCGCGTATTATGGCGTGCGTTTTGACACGCCCGACGCGAGCAATCCCGACCTCCCGGTTCCCACGAGCGCGCATTTTAATGATTTTTGGACAAAACTTTCCAACGAGTTCAAGGACGAGCCGGGCGTTTATGCCTACGACCTGATGAACGAGCCGGTCGGCATCAGCGAGTCCGCATGGAAAAACATTTCCCAATCCTGCCTGCTCGCCATTCGCAAAAATGGCGATTCCAAGCTCATCATGATCGAGGGTTCGGCCTATGCCGGCGCCTCGGATTGGGCCAATAAAAACAAGGCCGCCGCCGGCGGTTGGATTTCCGATCCCGCAAACAATTATATGTATTCGGCGCACTGTTATTTCGACCAGGACGCCAGCGGCACATACAGCCGGTCTTTCGACGGGGAGCTTGGTGGCGACATCGACGCCGTGACCGAGCGCGCGCTCAAGCGCATCCGTGATTTTATAGATTGGTGCGACACCTTCGAGGAGCGCGGCTTTGTCGGCGAGTTTGGCGTTCCCGCGAGCGAGCATCCCCCCTCCTCGTCGAATCATCATCCCGATGACCGCTGGCTTCAGGTGCTGGAGGCTTTCATGACGGCGCTTGATGCCGCCGGCATGGACGCCACCTACTGGCAGGGGAGCATTTGGTCGCGCACGAATTCCGATCCGCTTTCCGCGTTGCCCGAGAACTATGGCCCGGAAAACGAGACGATTGTCGATACGCCCCAGATGGCGGTGCTCGCGCGGCATCTTTCCCATACCGCGCCTGGGGCGCTTCCTTCGAGCAACAATGAAAACGCGTCCGCATCCTCCGCCAATGGCGGGGGCGGCGGGGGCGCGCCTGGCTGGTGGAGCCTCGTCGCGCTGGCGATGCTGGTCGCCTTGAGAGCAGGCAAAGCCCGCCCCTGAGCGGCGTTCGCATCCGCCACTTAAACACAACCGCCGCCTGTTTTGGAAATTACCATGAGCACACTCAATCACACCCGTTTACGCATCGTCCCCCTTGCTCTCGCCCTTGTCCTGGCCCCGTGTTTTTCCCAAGCCGCGACTATCAACATCAATACCGGCACAACCGTAAGTGATCTCCTCGACCAGACAGGCGACGATTTCCTTATCGGCAACTCCGGCACCGGTTCGCTCACCATCGAAAGCACCGGCACCGTCC
>JAIRTK010000391.1 GCA_031254955.1 Opitutaceae bacterium | reverse complement strand
GGGGGATTTCATCGGCGCGGAGGATGAGGCGCACGTCCCAGTAAAGCTCGGCGCCGGCGTAGTTGAGTATCCAGTCCCGCAGGCGGCGGAACGAGTCGCCGCGCGGCAGGAGCCGCCGGTAGTCGGCGAAATTCATCGGCCCCATGTGCACGCGGAACGAGAGTTGGGTGTCCCACACGCGGCTGCCGATGATGGCGGTCCGGCCGAGCGTGCAGGTGGAGGGCGCGCCGGTGAGGCGCAGGCGGCTGTCCTCGGGGATCGGCATCCAGCGCCCGACAAACGTTTCCAGCGATGCCGGCACGGAGAAAAACTCGTGCAGGATGGACTGGAGTCCCTGCACGTTGCGGCACTGGCACGCGAGGCGTCCGGTGAAATAGAGTTTCGAGTTGAGCGGGACGCTGTCGGTGTCGCGGCTCGGGTCGGCGCCCGCGCCGAAGAGGCTGCCGATGTAATAGGAAAAATGCTGCTCGGCGGGGCGGTCGAGGTCGAGCGCGAGTTGGTTGATCATCCACGCGCGGTAGAAGAGCGAGATGAGGCGGTGGTTGAAGAGGTTGAGAAAGGCGACGAGCGTGCGGTCGCCGTGATTGCGCAGGCGGTCGCGAATATACTCGGTGATGTGGACGGGCAGCGGGCCGTTGGGGCCGAGCAGGCCGAGGAAGTTGACGTTGAGGCGCGGCGGCGAGGTGTCGGTGGCCGGGACAAACGAATCGAGGGGCGAGGTGGCGAAGGTGAGTTCGGGCAACTGGCCGAAGCGCACGCATTCCTGGCCGGGCGAAAAGGCCTCGCCGGTGCGCGGGAGGTCGGGATGCGCCGCGTCGATGAGCCGGACGGCGCGGAAAAAATCCATCGAGGTGATCGCCTTTTCGAGTGGGTCGCTCATAGGACGGGGCGTTTGCCGAGCCGCGGACGCCAGCGTCCGATCTCGCCGCGTTGCCCGGTGCGGATGATGGTTTCGGTGAACGCGTTGATCGACGCGTATTTTGCGAGGAAGGTTTCGAGCACGGAGCCGATCAGGAACACGCCCGTGCCCTCAAAGGCGTCCTCGTTGAACTCAAGCGCGATTTCCAGCCCGCGCGCGAACGAGATCGGTCCCGCCGCCGGCGAGCGGCGCACCACGGAGCGCGCGCTCACGCCGGTGAGGCCCTCGACTTGGCGGGCAAGCTCGCGGTTGCCGTCCTCGACGTAGATTTTCAGGATTTCGCGCAGGGCGGAGGCGCCTTCGCCGGCCTTGGCGTTCACCAGCGACATGTAGTTGAGGGAAAGGTGGCTGATGAGCCGCCACGAGAAACGTCCTTCGGCCATCGAGGGGCGCGGCTCGGTCGGGCCGGAGATGCAGCGGATGCCGGTGATCGGCGCGCTGGTTTCCATGGTGAAGTCGGCGGCGGTGACGCCGATGGCCATCTGGATGGGGAGGTGGCGGTTGGTGCAGAGGGCCTGGAGGGAGAGTTGGCGGAGGTCGGCGCGGTAGGGCGCGGCGTTGGCGTCCACGAGCGAGATGAAGACTTCGGTGCCGGTGTAGTCGGATTTTTTGCCGAATTGTTTTTCGCGGGCGGTGAGGATGCGGGGCTGGCGGATGGAGGTGTAGTAGGCGGCGGAGGCGAGGTCGGTGTCGCGGGCGAGGTAGAAGGGTTGGAAGGGCTGTTCCTCGCCGGCGATTTCGCCGAGGCCGAGGACGGAGTTGATTTGGAATATCTCGAAGTCGAGGGGGCGGTTGCGGTCGGGGACGACGTGAAACTCGGAGAGCCACTCGGTGAGCTGGATGCGGTCGAGGTTTTTGGGGAAGAGGTTGACGACGGGCGTGCAATTGAGGGCGAAGCAGGAGGTGTCGATGCGCCCTTCCAGCTTCGGCTCCTGCTGCGCGAGCGGGATGACGAGGTCGAGCAGGTTGTCGTTCGGGCAAGCGGCGAGCGCGCCGCCAAACGAGGAAAGCTCGACAAACAGGAAACGCTGCGGAAACGCGAAATACTCGCGCAGCAGCCGGTAGCCCTCGAAACTGCGCGGGCTGGGCGGCAGCAGCGCCTCGTTTTCCTCCAGGCCGACGCGCCGGATCGCCTCCGGCTCGAACACGCCGACCGTTTTTCCGCGCTGCGCGGGCGACTGCACCACAAGGCCCAGGCGGTGCGCGAAAATCTGCTCGAAAATATCCACCGGCAGCTCGCCCGCGCCGCGCAGATAAAACGCGACCGGATCGAGCGCGATCTTGCCAAAGGTCAGGCCGGCGGTCGCGCGCAGGCGGATGCGGAGAGCGGCCTTCGCCTGCAAATGCCGCGGGAGGCCGAGCGTCTGCACGTCGCGCGTGAAGTAACGCACCTCCTCGACGCGCACCGGGAGCAGCCGCACGTCGTGCGCGGTGCGAAACGTGCAGGGTGTGCGGTCGCCCTTGCCCAAGATGCTTTTCAACATGCTGCCGCGCGGAACGACGGAGCCTTTGGCCAGATTCGCGTCTTTCTCACTGGCGTCGAACCGCACCACGGCCATCGACGGCACCGGGGTCAGGAAATGCGGATACACGGTTTCCAGCAGCGACTGCGTGAAGCGCGGGAACTCGGCGTCGAGCTTGAGGTGCACGCGCGCGGCGAGGTAGGCGAAGCCTTCGAGCAGGCGCTCGACGTAGGGGTCGGGGCAGGCGTCCTTGCCGGACGGGTCGATGGCAAGGCGCCCGGCGATTTTGGGATATTCGCGCGCGAACTCCGCCGCCGACTCGCGAAGGTGGCGAAGCTCATTGTTGTAATGGTCGAGAAGCCGTTTATCCACTGGTGATGCTGGAAATCGCCCGTTCGGCGCCCGCCTCGATGTCGATTTGGGTTTTTATATACAATTTCTCCGGGATGGGATTGGCCCAGAGATCGCCGTGAATCTCAAAGCTCACGAGCTGCCGCTCCATGAACGCGCGGACGCGGAGCGTGTCGGGGAGGATGCGCGGCTCAAACACACGAATCGCGACGGTCATCGCCTTTTCGAGCGCCCCCATGTCGGGCGCGGCGAGTCCGAACAGGTGGCGCGTGCCGTAGTTGAGCACGGAGCTTTCGACATCCGGGAAATCGCCGATGCGGAACTGCCGCCGCGTGCCCTCGACCGGCAGGTGCGCGCTGGTGCTGAGCAGCCAGGTGAGGTCGCGCAGCACGCCCTCGCGGTAGCGTTGCACGGAGACCACGCGCTGCGCGCGGCTCTCCTCGCGCCGGGCCGGCTCGTCGTCCGTGAGCCGGTCAAGCAGGCAGGGATGGACACGCTTGTAGCGGAAGTCGTCGTCGGGAGGCATGGGAGGCGTAATGATTGATTTTATTTAACCACGGAGACACGGAGGGCACGGAGGCGCTGAAAAAGAGGAAGAGAGCAGTCTGTTTTCCGTATTCCCTCAATTCCGTGATTCCGTGATTCCGTGATTAATTTAATGGTTTGTTTTTACTGTCCACGGATTACACAGATTAACACAGATTGTTTTTAATAATCTGGTTTTTAATCTGTGTTAATCCGTGCAA
>JAIRTK010000382.1 GCA_031254955.1 Opitutaceae bacterium | reverse complement strand
CATGTGTCACCCTTGACCCGGGACTATACACGGAGAGGCCTCCCTACCGGCGTTCCCACGCCAAAGGAGCGTTTTCCGTGCGACAGAATAATGAGGGAATGCTCTATATTGGACTTGTTCGGAAACCTGTTTCCCGAACAAGTCCAATACTGCCTGGCGGGAAGCGCGCTGGAAGGGCATGGAGGGGCGGGCGATGGCGGGCGGGGGAATCTTGGACGACAAGCTTATGCTCTTTCCCAATGAGAAATAGCTTGTGGCGGGCAGGGCGGGTTCGCCGTTTCGAGCGAAGCGAGATGTCTGACAACCGCCACGGTTTTCCTCGGCAAACGGCGGCTACTCTAAAGCCACGGCATTCTTTGGCAAACGGCGGCGGTCTTGGCGAGACCGCTCTACCCGAAAGACACAAGCTCGTCGGGAAAGGGTATCAGTTGCGGCCGAGGTAGGTGCCGTCGGCGGTGCTCACGCGGATGACTTCGCCTTCCTTGATGAAGAGCGGGACTTGCACGACGAGGCCGGTTTCGAGCTTGGCGGGTTTCTGGACATTGCTGGCGGTGTCGCCCTTGATGCCTTCGGCGCTTTCGATGATTTTGAGCGCGACGGCGGAGGGGAGTTCGACGTTGAGCGGGTTGCCGTCCACGAAGAGGATGTCAACTTTGCCGCCGGGCGCGAGGTAGTTTCTGGCGTCGCCGAGTTGCTGTTCGTTGAGTTCGATCTGGTCAAAGGTCTCGGGGTCCATGAACGCGTAGGTGCCGCGGTCGGCGTAGCTGAATTCGAGCGTGCGTTTGTCGGTGGGGAGCACTTCGATGGTGTCGGTGGACGCGAAACGTTGGTCGAGCGCCTTGCCGTAGCGGAGGTTGCGCATTTTGATTTGGACGAAGGCGCGGAGGTTGCCCGGCGTGCGGTGCTGGGTTTCCATGACGAGGTGCGGCTCGTTGTTGAACTTGATGACTTGGCCTTTGCGGATGTCGTTGGCGGCGGGCATGGGCGTGTGACTTGGCGGTTTTTTGGCGGTTTTGAGTTGTGTAAAGGGTGGCCGATTAAAGGGCGGAGCGTGGGTGTGTCAAGGCAGGCCGCGTTTTTCCGCGCCTGTGCCGCGTCTTTTGGGAAAGATTGATGGGGTGTCTGATGTTGCGCTTCTTATCGAAAGCGGGGGGCGCTTGCGACGGAATGCTGTGTGGGGGCTTGCGATGCCTGCGAAAATTTGGCGGGGCATCGTGTCCTTTCGTTCGGTTGGGGCGGGCGTCGTCCGCGGGTGTCCCTGCCTCTGGGGGCAGGCTGCGTTTGGAGTGCAGGCTGTCTTTGAGGTGCAGGTTGCTTTGGGTGCAGACTGCTTTGGGGGCAGACTGCTTTGGGGTGCAGAGTGCTTTTGGGGTGCGTATCCTCAGTTGACAAAGTAGTGCTAGAAGCGGATGTCCGGTCCGTCGGGGTTCAGGGCGGGTTCACTTCGCGGGGGCGGGGCGGTGGAGTTTCCGGGGGCGGATGGGGGTGGGGCGGCGGGGCGCGGGGACGATGGGGGCGGGGGCGCGGCGGTCACGGGCGCGGCGGAGATGGGCGAGGAGGGGAGTTCCGCAAAATAGTGCTCGAACAGGGCGGCGATTTTCAGGTCGCGTGTTTTCGAGTCGGGGCTGCCCAGGGTGACGATGATCAGGCGGTTGCCGTCGCGGTGCGCGGTGGCGGCGAGGCAGTAGCCGGCGTTGCGCGTGAAGCCGGTTTTGAGGCCGTCCACGCCCGCGATTTTGGCGAGGAGGTTGTTGTGGTTTTTCATCATGACGGGGTCGGGGCGGGTGCGCGCGCCGAATTCGCGCAGGCGGATGGAGGTGTATTTGAGGATGTCGGTTTCACGGATGAGCGCGAGGCTGAGCAGGGCGATGTCGCGCGGGGTGGTGAGGTCGCCGTCGGCGTCGCGGCGGCTGGGGGGCGGCAGGCCGTGGGGCGTGCGGAAGGTGGTGTTTTTCATGCCGAGCGATTGGGCGCGGGCGTTCATGAGCGCGACAAATTCTTCGCGGCCCGAGGCGGCGGCGTGGGCGAGGGCGTGCGCGCAGTCATTGGCCGACTGGATCATGAGTGCGTGGAGCAATTCGTCCACGGTGAACACTTCGCCTTGCTTGAGCCGGACTCGCGTGCCGCCGATGCGCGCGTCCTCGGATGTGACGGCGACGGGGGTGTCGGGGTTGATGCGGCCGGCTTTGATGGCGTCGTGCACGACGAGGAAGGTCATCAGCTTGGTGATGCTGGCGGGCGGGGCGGCGCTGTCGGCGTTGTCCTCGAAGAGCACTTGGCCGCCGGCGGCGTTCATCACGATGGCGCCTTTGTAGGCGGGGGGGACGGCGGCGGCGGGGGCGCGGGTGGTTTTGGTCCGCGATTGCGCGGCGGCTCGCGCGGGAAAGGCAACCAGGCTCGCGAACAGCGCGAGCATCGCCAGGATGCAAGAGAAACGATGCGCGGAGGAGTCGGACATGTGGCGTGGAGAATGGAAAAGGGGAAGCGAAAGGGAAGAAGCCGTTGGGGGGAATCGCAATCTTTGGTGATTTGGCCGGGAGGCGGGGTGTTTCAGTCGTGGGGCGAGGGAGCGAACGAGCGGTGCAATCACAACAAATACGCGGAGCAGGGCCTTGAGGCGCAGAGGGTGCTGTTTGAGCGGTTGCTGGCGGAGGGGCGGCTGGAGCAGTATTTGCGGGCGAAGCCGGAGCGCAATCCGGATCGGGAGGCGCCGTTTTGCCGGGCGCTGGCGCGGCTGGCGCCGGCGGTGGGGTCGGCTGGGCTGAAAGAGCCGTCTGTCTTGGTGCGCGGCAACTATTGCAATGTTCAATATATGCGATGTTCAACATATGCGATGTTCAACATATGCGATGCTCAACATATTGATGTGCATCCGCTCGTGGAATCGCTTTGGGCGGGGACGGCGGAGTGTTGGGAGGAGGGGTTGAGGCGGCGCGCCATTAGTGTTCACACAGACACATTAAAAGGTCAGGAGGAGTGGCAGCCGGATTTTGATTTTCACGCGGACGCGCTGGCGGTGCACGCTGGACAGCGCGAACCCGCGACACATCCGAACCCATCCCGCGTATCTTGGGCGCCATTACATCCCGGAAAGCGAATTAATCCGACTCGTAACCGTCCGAAGCCATGAGTGAGAAAACCGCCATCATCCAGCCCGCTGCCGTCGCGGCGCAAATCACCGCCGACGCGCCGCGCGTGGCGGAAACAACCGCCCCGGAAACCGCGCCCGCGCAACCGCCCGCCGCGCCCGCGTGGACGCCGGAAGAGCGAGCCGCGACGCGCACCGCGTCCGTTTCGGAACCCGGCGGCGCGGAAAACGCGGAAAACGCCGGAACCGCGCCGGAAAGCGCGCCGGAAACGGCGAAACCGCCCCCCGAGGTGATCACGCCGTCCGGCACGCGGCGGTCCACTGCCCGCGCCGGGCATCGCCGTGCCGGTCATCGCGCTGCTGTTGCTTGGAGGCATCGCCTGGAGGGCGTGCCGTTGAGCATCCACGTCGGCGTCTTCGGCCCCGGCCTGTGCGGGAAAACCTACGGGTGCAAGCTGCTGTCCCGCTCCCATGCGAGCCAGGGGCGCAAAAGCATCGTCTGCGACCCCAACGGCGAGGACTGGGGCGCGCACGCGCTGGTCTTCAAACGTTGCGACGCCGCCTTTTTGCAGGCCGTCTGGAAACACCG
>JAIRTK010000354.1 GCA_031254955.1 Opitutaceae bacterium | reverse complement strand
AGCCGGCGCCACGCCCTTTTTCCTCATTCCTCATTCCTCTTTCCTCTTTCCTCTTTCCTCTTTCTCTTTCTCCTCCGTGCGATGCCGCCGGGGTGGGAAGAGGAAAGAGAA
Organism: Opitutaceae bacterium; assembly: GCA_031254955.1. Lineage (GTDB taxonomy): Bacteria > Verrucomicrobiota > Verrucomicrobiia > Opitutales > Opitutaceae > Termitidicoccus. The sequence goes on along the minus strand of JAIRTK010000354.1, from coordinate 3,994 downwards.
AGGGGAGTTCCAATACCCATCCCCAATGAAAAGCACTCTTTTGTAGGGGCGTCGCTTGCGACGCCCGGCTTGATAACCGTGCACCAGCAAAGGCCGTGCACCAGCAACGGACGTGAACCAGCAACGGGCTTCGCAAGCGAAGCCCCTACATGGCTCTGCTTCTAAAGGGGCCTGTTCATTGGGAAAGGGTGTTAATATTATTGGGGAGTAATGGAGAGCAGGGCCGGAAGGATAGGGGCGGAGAACATCAGCGCCCGTTTGGCGTAGGGTGTTTTTCATTCAATGGGTCGCATGGAACCCGGCGTTCCCGAGACTGGTTATGGAGTGCGGTGGCAGGGGGGGCGAAGCGACCGGCGAGACGGCTTTCGGCTGTCGTGCAACCTCCCGTGCGCGCTCTCGCCAAAGCGGGGTCGCCACCGCGCTCCGCCACCGCGCTCCATAACGGTCTTTTGCCTTCGCGGTCCTTGGTTGTCGCGGCCTCTGGCCTTCGGGGCAGGGCACGCGCGGCGTGCCTGTCTCACTCCACGAAACGCGCGCGCTCCGCCTCGGCGGCGCGCGGCGGGCGGGCGGGCGGCGGGGGGGGGCTGGTGAGCGGGTAGCGGAACAGGCGGTCTTCGTAGTTGCGGAACACCACCTCGTCGTCGGTGATGCGCTCGATGTAGTCCGGGTTGACCGGCACTTTGCCGCCGCCGCCAGGCGCGTCGATCACGTATTGCGGGACGGCGTAGCCGGTCGTGCGGCCGCGCAGCGCGCGGATGATCTCGATGCCTTGGCGCACATCGACTTTGAAGTGCGCGCCGCCGGTGATGAGATCCATTTGGTAAAGGTAATACGGGCGCACCCTCATGCGCAGCAGGCGTTGCACGAGCGCTTTCATCACGCCGGCATCGTCGTTGACGCCGCGCAGCAGCACGGATTGGTTGCCCAGCGGCACGCCGGCAAAACTCAGCCGTTCGCACGCCGCGCGCAGCTCCGCCGTGCACTCGCGCGGGTGGTTCACGTGGATGCTCATCCAGACGGGGCCGTGGCGCTTGAAAATCCCGCACAGCTCCGGCGTGATGCGCTGCGGCAGGAACACCGGGATGCGCGAGCCGACGCGGATGAATTCCACGTGCTTGATCGCGCGCAGGCGGCTGAGGACGTGCTCGATTTTTTTGTCGCCGAGGAGGAGCGGGTCGCCGCCCGAGAGCAGCACGTCGCGCACTTCGGGGTGCGACTCGATGTAGCGCAGGCCTTGCTCGAATTCCGGGTGGAAATTGTAGTCCTGCGCGTTGCTGACCAGGCGGCTGCGCGTGCAGTAGCGGCAGTATGACGCGCAGCGGTCGGTCACCAGGAACAGCACGCGGTCCGGGTAGCGGTGCACGAGGCCCGGCACCGGCGAGTGCTCGTCCTCGCCGAGCGAGTCGGGCATTTCCCCGGCGCTCGTGATCGACTCGCCTTCGCGCGGGATGACTTGCAGGCGGATGGGGCAGCCGGGGTCGTCGCGGTTGATGAGGTTGAAAAAATAAGGCGTGATCGCGAGCGAGAGCTTGTGTCCGGCAAACGCGATGCCGCGCCGTTCCTCGGTGGTGAGCACCATGTAGCGCTCAAGTTGGTCGAGCGTGGTGATGCGGTTTTTCAACTGCCAGCCCCAGTTTTGCCAGTCCGACTCCGGGACGTGCTCCCAAAGCCCCTGCCCCTCAAACCAGGTCGCTCGGTCTTCTGTGTATGCCATTGTTGGATTGGAGGGGGGAAGGTTAGGCGCCTAACCTTCCATGTCAATGCAGGTTATGTTTTTTTATAACAGGCAGCATATCAATGTGAAACTGACGGGGCGGTCGCGAAAAGCCGCGCGAAAACCGCGCAAACAACCGCGCGAAAGACCGTGCGAACAAGCGCGTGAACGACTGCGTGGAAAGCCGTGTTCGCGTTTGCGTCGGCGCGCCGGACGGATTGGCTCTGTTTTGTTAACTGAGGTTACGCGGGCGGCTGGCGGGATGGCGTGGCATGGGCATGGGCGTCCGCGCCCATGCGCTTGGGAGGTTTGCGGCGCGGAGTGCCGTCCACGGGCGAGTCGCCCGTGCCACGCAAACCCACGGACGCGGACGCCCGTGCCACCCGAACCGCTCGCGACGTGGCGCAACGCATTGTTTGGAAATCCATTGCCCATGAGAATCCGCCCCGCGAGGCCACGTCGCGCTTGACCCCGGCGGGTTGCTGATGAGGCTTTCCGACGTGGATTTTGAACCTTTCGTGTTAACCCTTTACGCGCTCACCCTCGGCGGCATGATTTATTTCGCGCTGCATCGGCTGAAGCTGTTGTGGATGTATTGGCGCCATGCGCGCATGCCCGCGCGTCCGGCGCCGTGGCGGGGGGCGCCGGCCAGGGTGTGCGTGCAATGCCCGCTCTACAACGAGCCGCTCGTCGTGGAGCGCCTGCTGGAGGCGGTGGCGCGGTTGCGCTGGGAGGAGGGGCGGCTCGAAATCCAGATTCTCGACGATTCGACCGACGAGACTTCGCGCATCATCGCGGACTGGCTGGCGGCGCACCCGCGCGAGGCCGCGCGGATGAGGCATGTGCGGCGCGCGAGCCGCGCGGGCTACAAGGCCGGCGCGCTCGCCCACGGCATGACGCTCACCAGCGCGGATTTTCTGGCGATTTTCGACGCGGACTTCCGCCCGGCGCCGGATTTTCTGGAGACGACCATCCCGTATTTCTCCGACCCGAAGGTCGGCGCGGTGCAGGCGCGCTGGGAGTTCAGCAATCGGCGCGCGAGCCTGCTCACGCGATTCCAGGCCATTTTCCTCGACGCGCATTTCGTGGTGGAGCAGGCGGCGCGCTTCGGGAGCGGGTTGTTCCTCAACTTCAACGGCACGGCGGGCGTGTGGCGGCGCGCGGCGTTGGAGGACGCGGGCGGCTGGTCCGCCGACACAGTCACCGAGGACCTCGACATGAGCTACCGCGCGCAACGTCGCGGCTGGAAATTCGTTTACCTGCGCGATTACGCGGTCGAGTCCGAGCTGCCGGAAAAGATGTCGGCGTTCAAGACCCAGCAATACCGCTGGACCAAGGGCGGCATGCAGGTGGCGCGCAAACAACTCCGCGCCGTGCTCGCCGACAAGCTGCCGGGCCGCGTGAAGCTGGAGGCGTTTTTGCACCTGACCACCGGGCTGGTGTATCCGCTGCTGCTCGCGTTTTCGTTTTTGTTCGTGCCGTATCTCTACTGCGTCGAGGGCGGGCAGTTGCGCGGCGTGTGGCTGCTCATCAACCCGTTGAGCGTGGTGCTCGCGACCGGCACGACGGTGGTGCTCTATGTCACGAGCCAGTATTTCCGCGAGCGCCAATGGCGCGAAGGGCTGCTGTGGCTGCTGGCGGCGCCGGTGTTGCTGGCGTTCGGGCTGGCGATGTGCGTGACCGGCTGCGTGGCGGTGATCGAGGGGCTGGTGAGCATGGGCGGCGAGTTCGTGCGCACGCCCAAAGGAGGCCGCGCCGCGTCCGTGGGCGGCCTCATCCGCCGCGGGCGTGCGCGCTGGGTGTTTCGCATGGTGAGCGTGGTGGAGATCGTGATCGGCCTGGGGATGCTGGCCGGCGCGGTTTATTTCGCGCGGCTCGGCGCGCCCCAAGTGGCGGTCGTGCTCGGCATCAAGACGCTCGGCTTTCTCGGCCTCGCCGCCACCTCCGCGCCGGACGTGTGGTCGCCGCGCGGGGCGTGAAAGGCCGCCGCGCGGCCAGTTTAAGTTGAAAGCCGAGGTTACGCGCCGCCGCCGCGCGTAACCTCGGTTAGGACTTATCCTTTATTTCCTAAGAAGGGTAGGGCCGCCTCTCCGAGGCCTCCGCCAGATGGGGTGCAAAGCCGCTGCCTTCATCGTGCAATCGAAACGTGATGGCGGAGGCCTCGGAGCGGCCTCCCTGCCAGGGAATGGATTGCGTTGGGCGGTTCACAATACCTCCGTCCGCGTAACCTCAGTGCCTTACGATACCCCGTGCCCTTGGCGCGGGGAGCTTCATGCTTCC
>JAIRTK010000346.1 GCA_031254955.1 Opitutaceae bacterium | reverse complement strand
GGCCTTGCCGGCGTGCGCACCGTGCGCGCCACCTCGATGTTCGGGTTTTCGTTTCTCACCGTCATCTTCAACGACGAGGTCGAAAACTACTTCGCCCGCACGCGCGTCCTCGAACGCCTGAACTCGCTCGGCGACATTCTCCCCGAAAACGTCTCCGCCCGCCTCGGCCCCGACGCCACCGGCCTCGGCTGGGTTTACCAATACTACCTGAAAACCACCCCCAAAACCACCGCCACCAACGCCCCCCAAACCACCGCCGCCGCCCCACCCGCCGCCGCGCACGACCTCGGCTCCCTCCGCACGTTGCAGGACACCTTCATCCGCTACCAGCTCGCCTCCGTCCCCGGCGTCTCCGAGATCGGCAGCATCGGCGGCTTCGTGCGCCAATACCAAGTCGAAGTCTCCTCGCTCAAACTCCGCCAATACAACATCACCCTCGGCGAAATCATGGACGCCCTCGCCGCCTCCAGCCTCAACGTCGGCGGCAAGACCATCGAGGAGCACGGCGCCGAGTTTGTCGTGCGCGGCGTCGGCCTCGTCACCAGCGCCGCCGACATCGAGGCCGTCCCGCTCGCCGCCCGCGCCGGCACGCCGCTTTATCTGCGCGACATCGCCCGCGTCGAAATCGGCGGCGACTTCCGCCGCGGCACGCTCGACATCGACGGGCGCGAAGTCGTCGGCGGCATCGTCGTCATGCGCTACGGCGAAAACGCCCACCAAGTCATCCGCGACATCAAGACCCGCATCGCCGACATCTCGCCCTCCCTCCCCGCCGGCGTCACCATCGAGCCTTTCTACGACCGCGGCGGCCTCATCGAACGCGCCATCAACACCCTCAAGCACGCCCTCGTCGAGGAAATCATCCTCGTCACCCTCGCGCACATTCTCTTCCTCTTCCACTTCCGCAGCATCCTCATCGTCACGCTTCCGCTGCCCGCCTCCATCCTCATTTCCTTCATCCTGATGAAGGAGTTTGGCATCCCCTCGCACATCATGTCGCTGACCGGCATCGTCATCTCCATCGGCGTGCTCGTGGACGCCGGCATCGTGATGACCGAAAACGTCATCCGCCACTGCGAGCGCGCGCTGGAGGAAAAACAAAAGACCGCGCCGCCCGGCGGCCCCGCGCCCGGCCTTTCCGCCGGCGAAATCTTCCAGCTCACCCTCCGCGCCAGCACGCAAGTCGGACGCCCCATGTTCTTCTCGATGGCCATCATCATCCTCGCCTTCGTGCCCGTGTTTCTCCTCACCGGCCAGGAAGGCAAACTCTTCCACCCGCTCGCCTACACCAAGACCTTCGCCCTCATCGGCGCCGTGCTCCTCGCCATCACCGCCGTCCCCGTTTTCTGCACCCTGCTCGTGCGCGGCCCCTTCCGCCCCGAAAACAAAAACCACCTCATGCGCCTCCTGCTGCGCCTCTACGACCCCGTGCTCGACTGGGCGCTCATCCACCGCAAGACCGTGCTCTCCGCCGCCGCCGCCCTCCTCGTGTTTTCCTCCGTCCTCGCCCTCGGCCTCCCGCGCGCGCTCGTCGAGCGCCTCGACGCCGCCGGCCACCATCGCGCCGCGCGCGCCGCCGCCGGCTTCGGCTCCGAATTCATGCCCACCCTCGAGGAAGGCAGCCTGCTCTTCATGCCCGTCCTCCTCCCGGCCACCTCGCTCACCGAAGTCAAACGCATCATGGCCTGGCAGGACAAAGTCATCAGCCGGCACCCCGAAGTCCTCATCGCGGCGGGCAAACTCGGCCGCTCCGCCACCGCCACCGACCCCGCGCCCGTCGAGATGATCGAGACCACCATCACCCTCAAGCCCCGGAGCCAGTGGCGCCCCGGCGTCACCAAGCAGCAAATCGTCGCCGAACTCTCCGACCTCCTCACCCAAGTCCCCGGCTACGTCCCCGGTTTTCTCCAACCCATCGAAAACCGCATCCTGATGACCAGCACCGGCATTCGCGCCCAAGTGGGCGTGAAACTCTTCGGCGACGACCTCCACGCGCTCCAGCGCAAAGCCGCCGAAATCGAACGCATCATCAACACCACCCCCGGCGCCACCGGCGTCGCCCCGTCCCGCGACCTCGGCAAACCCTACCTTGAAATCGCCGTCCGCCGCGACCAGATGGGCCGCCACGGCCTCCGCGCCGCCGACATCCTTGCCTACGTCGAGACCGGCCTCGGCGGCTCCACCGCCGCCACCACGATCAAAGGCCGCGAACGCTGGCCCATCCAAGTCCGCCTCGAACGCGCCGACCGCGACGACATTGAACAACTCCGCCACCTCCTCATCCCCACGCCCGCCGGGCCGCACATCACGCTCGGCCAGGTCGCCGACATCAAACGCGTCCTCGGCCCCAACGAAATCTCCAGCGAAAACGGACGCCTCCGCGTCTTCGTGCAGGCCAACGTGCGCGACCTCGACCTCGGCGGCTTCGTCGCGGAAATCAAGCGGCGTATCCAAAAAGAAATTACACTCGCCCCCGGCCAGACCGTCGAATACAGCGGCCAGTATGAAAACCAGCTCCGCGCCGGACGCACGCTGCGCATCGTGTTTCCGACCGTCATCGCGATCATCTTCCTCCTCCTCGTGATGACGTTCCGCAGCGTCCTCGAAGCCGCGCACGTCATCCTCGCCGTCCCCTTCGCGCTCACCGGCGGCGTCATCCTCCAGGCGTTCCTCGGCTACAACTTCAGCGTGGCGGTCTGGGTCGGCTACATCGCCCTCTTCGGCACCGCGATCCAGACCGGCATCATCATGGTCCTCTACCTAGAGGAAGCAGTGCAAAAAGCAAAAGCCGGCAAAGCGGGCGGCACGGGCGGCTCGCCCGCGCTCACCCGCCCCGAACTCATCGCCGCCATCAAGGAAGGCGCGCGCCTGCGCCTCCGCCCGAAAGTGATGACCGTGGCGACCACGATCGCGTCCCTGCTGCCCGTTTTCTGGGCCACGCGCACGGGCGCCGAAATCATGCGCCCGCTGGCCGCGCCCGTCGTGGGCGGCATGCTCAGCAGCCTGCTCCACATCCTGATCGTGACCCCCGTCCTCTTCGCCCTCATCCATGAACGCAAACAAGGATAAACGCGCCGCCCGGCGGGTTTGCCTGAAAACCCGATCTCCCGCGAAGCATCCGAACCAGGCCCCTCCGAAAGCCGAACCAGTCCCCCAAAAAAAGCGCCAGCGCACGCCGATGTCTCACCGATGCCCCGCCGATGTCCTACCGATGCCTCGCCGAAAATCGATTTAAATCGATTTGAGTCGATTTAAGTCGATTTAACTCTCCGCCATGAAAGCAGTCATCCAGCGCGTCACCTCCGCCAACGTCACCATCGCCGAAGACATGCGCGGCGCCATCAACCAAGGCCTGCTCGTCCTCCTCGGCATCGCCGAAGGCGACACCGCCGAAGACATCCGCTGGCTTGCCGGGAAAATCGCGTCGCTGCGCCTCTTCCCCGACGACGCCGGACGGATGAACCGCTCCGTGCGCGACCTCGGCGGCGGCGTGCTCGTCATCAGCCAGTTCACGCTCATCGCCAGCACCCGCAAAGGCGCCCGCCCCTCGTTCCACGCCGCCGCCAAGCCCGCCGTCGCCCGCCCCCTTTACGAACAATTCCTCGCGCAACTGGAAACCGCCCTCGCCCGCCCCGTCGCCAGCGGTGAATTTGGCGCGATGATGCAAGTCGCGCTCGTCAACGACGGCCCCGTCACCATCGTCATCGACACCCGCGACCGCGAATAACGCGCCCCCCGTTTCGCCGGAAAAATTCATGCAACCTCGCATTCCTGTTTCCGTCATATAACGCATCCTGCTCAATCCCCCGCACGCTTACACCTTACACTCTTTCTCTTACTCGTTCTCGTTCTCGTTCTCGTTCTCTTTCTCTTTCTCTTTCTCGAAACGCCCCGAGGAAAAAGAAAGCGAACCAAAAAGAAACCAAGAACGAACGAACCAGAAAAAAACCAAAAACGAGAATCCAAAAACAAGAAACCGAAAACAAGAGAACGAGAACGAGTAAGAGAACGATTTGATAAGAACCGCTCCCCCTCCCCCAAACATCCCTCCGACATCCCCCCGCCCTCCCCCAACCGCCCCACCCACAACCGCCCCAAACAACACCGTTTACAACCTCGCTCCGTTCGTATTTTCTCCCCCTTTTTGCACTCCCCGCGTCCAGCCAAAACCATTACCGCAACCGCATGATCCTGCGCCCAATTTCGCTTCCGCCCGCGACAGCCCTCGCCCTCGCCCTCGTCGCAGCCACGCTCCACACACCCGCCGCACGCGCCCAAGAGCCAGGCCCCGCCGCGCCCCCCGCCACCTCTATCGCGTCCGCCGCCTCTATCGCCCCCGCCCCCCCCACCACGCCCCTCGTCCCCTCCGGCAACCCCGCCGAACGCCTCTCGCAATTCAACTTCCCCAGCATGCCCCTCAGCCTGGTCATCCCCGAACTCGAAACCCTCACCGGCCGCACCGTCCTCCGCCAGCAAGGCCTGCCCAACGTTGAAATCACCCTCGTCTTCAAGACCCCACCCACCCGGGCCGAAGCGCTCCAAGCCCTCGAAACCGTGCTCAACCTCAACCAAATCGCGCTCATCCCCCTCGGCGACAAATTCGTGAAAATGCTCCCCATGCCCAACGTGCGCTTCGAAGCCCCCCTCATGCTCGACGGCACCGCGCACGCCCACCCCCCCAGCGGACGCGTCGCCACCAAACTCTACCAACTCGAATTTCTCCGCGTCGCCGAATTTGTCCCCCAAATCGCCACCCTCCTCAACGCCAGCATCGGCAGCTTCTCGCTCTTTGAAAAAGCCAACGCCGTCCTCATCACCGACTCCATCAGCACCCACCAACGCATCGAAACCCTCGTGCAAAAACTCGACCGCCCCGCCGACGCCGGCATAGCCACGAAATTCTACACCCTCCGCTTCGCCAAAGCCACCGACCTCGTAGCCAAACTCCGCGCCATCCTCCAAGGCCCCCTCCTCCAGCAACTCAGCACCGCCACCACCTACAACGCCGACGACCGCACCAACCAAATCGTCCTCATCGGCGACCCGCGCCAAACCCCCCTCTTCGACGACCTCATCACCAAACTCGACGTCAAAGCCGACCCCAACACCCGCACCGAAGTCATCCACCTCAACAACGCCAACGCCAAAGAAGTCGCCACCCTCCTCAGCACCCTCATCGCCGGCCAGACCAAAGCCGCCCAACAAGCCCAAGCCGCCTCCCTCACCGCCAACCAACGCCAGCAACGCCAGCAACAACAAACCACGCCCCGCCCCGCCACCCAGCCCGCCAACGCCGCCAACCGCCCCGGCCAGACCCCCGCCGCCCCCGCCCCCGTCACCCTCCCCGGCGGCCCCCTCGCCCTCCCCTCCACGGAAGAATTCAGCACCCTCATCACCATCCAACCCGACGAACGCATCAACGCCGTCGTCGTCTCCGGCACCGTGGACGACATCCGCATCATCCAAGAACTCGTCGCCAAAATCGACATCCTCCTCGCCCAAGTCCGCATCGAAGTCGTCATCGCCGAAGTCAGCCTCACCGACAACGCCGAAAGCGGCATCAGCGCCCTCGGCATGGCCGTGCTCAACGGCAAACTCGTCGGCGTCAACGGCAGCGGTGCCGGCTTCACCGTCGGCGGCGAACAAGAAGGCGGCTACTTCCCCGCCGTCGGCCACACCGGGCTAATCGGCATCCTCGGCCTGAGCACGACACCCAGAAAAACCAACACCACCATCATCTCCACCCCCAGCATCGTCACCGCGCACAACAAGGAAGCCTACATCAAAGTCGGCGAAAAACGCCCCGTCATCACCGGCTCCAGCGACTATATCAGCTCCGGCGGCGGCACCCGCAGCACCATCTCCCAGCAGGACATCGGCTTGGAACTGAAAGTAAAACCACTCATCGGCAAGGACGGCTCCGTGCAACTCGAAATCACGCAAACCGTGCAAAACATCAAGGACACCACGAAAATCGACGGCAACGACCAACCCATCGTCGGCAACCGCGAAGCCCAGTCCTTCATCAACGTCCACAGCGGCGAAATCATTGTCCTCGGCGGCTTGCAGGAACAATCCGACACCAAAAATCGCAGCCGCCTCGGCCCCATCCCCCTCATCGGCGACCTGCTCGGCTCCCGGAAAAAAGAAAAACGCCGCTCCGACCTCCTCTTCTTCATCCGCCCCACCGTCCTCACCACCCCCGAAACAGACAACGCCACCGCCTACCAACGCATGGAATCGATGAACAACCTCGCCCCCATGCGCACCATGCTCGGCCTCCCCGCAACCGAAACCCTCCCCGGCGAAGCCACTCCCCCCCCCGCCTCCCCCGCCATGAAACGCCCCCGCTAACCCCCAAGGAACGCGGGCGTCCCGCCCGCACCACCGCCCACTCACCCACCGCCCGCCCACCCGCCATGCCCACCGGCACCGCCAACCCGCCCGACCCCACCCTCCCCTCCGCCCTCGCCGCCCGACTCACCGACGAGCAAATCCAGACCCTGCAGGAAACCCCGCGCGGCCACCGCATCAAAACCCTCGCCAACGCCCTCAACCTCACCGAACCCGAAACCCTCGCCAAACTCGCCGCCGCCAGCGGCCTCCCCGCCGCCGCAAACCTCGAAGCCGACACCGACACCCTCGGCCTCCTCCCCGCCCGCCTCGTCCCCGACTACCACCGCGTCCCCCTCCTCGCCGGCGGGGGGGGGGGGGGGG
>JAIRTK010000285.1 GCA_031254955.1 Opitutaceae bacterium | reverse complement strand
TGCCCCACCCAACGCAAACCAGCCCAAGGTAGGGAGGCCTCTCCGAGGCCTCCGCGACCACGCTTCGATTTACCCATGATATTCCAAACATCCTTCGCCGCCCGACGGAGGCCTCTCCGAGGCCTCCCTACCGGGCGCTCCCACGCCTGCACTACGCCGGCCCGCGTAACAGCAGTTAATCACTGAGGTTACGCAAAGGACACCTTTTGAACAATCCAGCGCAACCAGCCCAAGGTAGGGAGGCCTCTCCGAGGTCTCCGCGAAACCCCCGTGAAACCCCCGTGAGACCCCGCGAGCCTCCGCGAAACCCCCGCGACTACGCTCCGATTTCTCTATAAATTTCAAACCGTCCTCTCCGCCCGACGGAGGCCTCGGAGAGGCCTCCCTACCGGATCCGCCTGTGACATCCGTCTCGGCGAAAATCAGGTTTCCGAACAAGTCTTTCTTTGCTCTCTTTCGGACGATGTTGTTGGTGGGGTGTGTGGGGTGTGGCGGGGTGGTGGGGAGGGAGAAAGATAAAGATAGCGATAACGAGAAAAATAAAGATGAAGAGAACGAGAAAGATAACGATAACGAGAAAGATAACGATAAAGAGAACGAGAACGAGAACGATAAAGAGGCAAGCGTCCCGGACGCAGGATTTCACTTTGAAGCGCGCTCAACTGCGTCGGGGGCACCCGCTCACGCGAACAAGTCCGCCGGGGTGCGCTTCAGGAAGTCCTCCATGTAGGCCGTGGTGTATTTGCCCTCGATGAACATCGGGTCGGCGAGGATGGCCTTGTGCAGCGGGATCGTCGTCTTGATGCCGCGCACCAGAAACTCGTTGAGCGCCCGATACGTCCGCTCCAGCGCGGTTTTGCGGTTCGAGCCGTAGCAGATGAGTTTGCCGATCATCGAGTCGTAATAGGGCGGGATGGTGTAGCCGCTGTAGGCATGGCTGTCCACGCGCACGCCGTGGCCGCCGGGCGTGTAATAAAGCCCGATGGTGCCCGGCGAGGGCGCGAAGTGGCGCGCGGGGTCCTCGGCGTTGATGCGGCATTCGATGGCGTGTTTCGTAAACGTGATGCCGCTCTGGCTGAGGTCGAGTTTGTCGCCGTTGGCCACGCGGATTTGTTGCTTGATCAAGTCAATCCCGGTCACCTCCTCGGTCACGGGGTGCTCCACTTGGATGCGCGTGTTCATCTCGATGAAGTAGAAGTTGCCCTTCGCATCGACCAGAAACTCGACCGTGCCCGCGTTTTCGTATTTCGCGGCGGCGGCTGCCTTTACGGCTGCCTTGCCCATTTTTTTGCGCAAGTCCGGCGTGATGAACGGCGACGGCGCCTCCTCGATCAGCTTCTGGTGGCGGCGCTGGATGGAGCAATCGCGCTCGCCGAGGTGCAGCACCTTGCCGTGGGCGTCGGCCAGTATCTGAAACTCGATGTGGCGCGGTTTCTCGATGTATTTTTCAACATAAACCGAGCCGTTGCCGAACGCCTTTTCCGCCTCGCTGCGCGCCACGTGGAACTCCTTCGCAAACGACACGTCGTTGTGCGCGATGCGCATGCCGCGCCCGCCGCCGCCCGCCACGGCCTTGATGATGACCGGGTAGCCGATTTTGCGCGCGACCTTGACCGCCTCCGGCTCGTTTTCGATGGGGCCGTCGCTGCCGGGCACGATCGGCACGCCGGCCTTGCTCACGGTTGCCTTGGCGATGGCCTTGTCCCCCATCATGCTGATGGCCTTGGCGTTGGGGCCGATGAACTTGATGTTGCACGACTCGCATTGCTCGGCGAACTTCGCATTTTCCGCCAGAAAGCCGTAGCCGGGATGAATGGCATCCACGTCGGCGATCTCGGCGGCTGCGATGATGCGGTCGGCCTTCAGGTAGCTGTCGGCCCCCTTGGGTCCGCCGATGCAAATGGCCTCGTCGGCGAGTTGCACATGCAGGGATTGCACGTCGGCCTCGGAGTAAACGGCGAGCGTCTTGATGCCCAGTTCCCGGCAGGCGCGGACGATGCGAAGGGCGATTTCACCGCGGTTGGCGATGAGGATCTTTTTGATCATGATTGTGTAATGGAGAGCAGCGGGGGAAAAAAAGAGGCGCCAGACAGCAGGCGACAAGCGGCAGGTTGATTCACAAGCTCCTGTCTTCTTGCTGCTTGCGACTTGCCGCCTGATGTTTCTTTCTCCCTATGCCTGTTTGATTTTGAAAAGACGCTGGCCGTATTCGACCGGCTGGCCGCTCTCCACGAGCACCTCGACGACCACGCCCTTCGTCTCGGCCTGAATCTCGTTCATGATTTTCATGGCCTCGATGATGCAGACCACCGTGTTTTCCGCGACCGACGCGCCCGGTTCGACAAACGCCGCGCTCTCCGGCGATGGCGCGCGGTAAAAGGTGCCGACCATCGGCGATTTGATGTAGCTCACGCCCGGCTCGTCCGCGTTGGCGGCGGACGCCGACGCGCCACTGGCCGAGGCCGTGGCCGGGGCGGGGGCGACCGGCGCGGCGGCGGAGGCCGCGCTGGCGGCAAGCGGAATCGGAGGATAGGTGCCTCTGGTGGCTGACCCCATCACAACACCGCCCTCGCCTCGCCTGATTTTCAGCTTAAAACCTTCTTCCTCAAGGGAAAACTCCGTAAGCTCAGACGTTTTGATAAGCTCGATGATTTGTTTGATTTGTTTAATGTCCAAGGTGGGCTTGGGTTGGTTTCTGGCTGCCAGTTCCGTTAGTTGGAACTGGCAAGAATGGCGTTCAAAAGTAATTTTCCCATTCCGGCAATGGCCGATTTTCCCCAGAAAAAGCCCTGTTTGATAAAATCTGGTTAAACAGGCTTAAAGCCGGTCGAAACGGCATCATTTTGGGTAAAAAACGCAAAAACGTCCGATTTTCAGATGATTTTTGTAGGAGAAAAAATGGGGCGCTTCGCCAGTTTGAATGGCCGGGAAGAGACCTTTAGCCACTGGGACACGAAAAAGCGCGATTCAAAGCGAGGCCATGCGTCCGTGCGCTTTCCTCTTTCCTCTTTATCTTTCTATTCAGCGGGCAAAGGCAAGGTTTCGACCACGGCACGCATGGCCGAAATCGCGCCCTATGCGGGGAGTCCGATGCCACGCCGCGTTTGAGTGGACGGCGCATGATTGGTCTCTCCAAAAAAAACCGCCGCCGGACGCATCCGGCGACGGTGGAAATTTGGTGGACCCGATCAGGTTCGAACCTGTTGAAGGTCAATCAAATGTGACTGAATATAAACAATCAAAGAAAGATGAATATATGTCAGACACAGTAGTAAGCACAGAGGGCGAAAAAGAC
>JAIRTK010000233.1 GCA_031254955.1 Opitutaceae bacterium | reverse complement strand
ATTTTGAATCCTGCTTGCGGAGCGGCGGACGTTTTGCCAAAAAATGCCTGCGAGCCAGAGATTACAAAAACGCTCCGGATCCCGCCCGCCGCCATCGTGATGGCGGGTCGCCTCAACCCTCCAGCCTTCAGCCATGCACCTGCCTACCTGCCGCCCGCGCCTCCGCGCCCCGCTCCGCCATGCCGCCGTCGCCGCCCGTCTCGCCCTCGGTCTCCTCGTTTTCATCCCGGCCCTGCCGGCGCTTTCGGCCGTCCAGTCGCGCGAGCTGAAAGTCGAGGGCAACCAGATCGTGCTCGCCGCCGACAAGCGCGTCGTCGTGCGGCTCACCGGCCTCAACGTCCCCGGCGGCGAATGGTCGGTCAATCCCGCGCGCGAGCGCGTCGGGCGCTCCATCAAGGAGGCGATGGAAAACTGGCACGCCAACCTCATCCGCCTCCCCGTCAGCGTCACCGGCTGGCAGGATGGAAATTATAAAAAGCAAGTGGACGGTTTTATACAAATGGTGGCCGAGGCCGGCGGCTACGCGGTGCTCGACCTGCATCATTACAAACAATTCGACGACCCTCGCTATCTTGATTTCTGGCGCGAGGCCGCCGTGAAATATAAAAACCATCCCGCCGTCCTCTTCGGCATCCTCAACGAACCCCACGGCACCACCTGGGCGGTGTGGCGCGACGGGGACGGCACGGGCGCCGCCGGCCACCAGCAGGTCGTCGAGCTCATCCGCGGGCTTGGCGCGCGCAACATCATCATCGCGGGCGGCCTCGACTGGGGCTATGACCTCACCGGCGTCGCCGGCGATTATGCGCTGGTTGACCAGGGGCCGCGCGGCGACCGCGCCAGAAAAGGCAACGGCATCGTGTATGACACGCATATCTACCCGTGGAAGGGCGGGCGGAAAAACTGGGACGCGAAGGTCGGCGAGGTCCGCCGCCGCCACCCGGTTCTTGTCGGGGAAAACGGCTTCGATCCCGGCGACGAGACGCAGCAACAATTCGCCCCGGATGCGCGCCACGAGGAATGGGTGCCCGAGTTGTTCGCCTGGAAAAACGACTCCGCCGCCTATGGAAACCTCGCGCACTGGGCCGGGTGGTGTTTTCATTACAAGGCCAGCCCCGTCATCCTGCGCGGCACGGCGGCCGAGTTTCGCGATGACGCGCGCTACGACTACCCGGCGACGGAGTTTTGGGGCGTTTACGTGAAGGCGCAGCTTGAAGCCGCGCTGGGCGCGAATCTCGCGCGCGCCGCCGGCATTGCCTCGTCGGACGCGCGCTCGAATGTCACCGCCGCCCTCGACGGCGACCCGCGCACGCTTTGGGAAAGCGCCGCCGCCGGCCCGGTGGCGCTCGCGGTGGACCTCGGCGCGCCGCGCACCTTCAACCGCTGGCGGGTGCGCCACTACAGCGCCAATGAAAAGCTGCCCGCGCCCGACGCGACGGTCAGCGCCGGCGCGGAACGCAACACCGCCGATTTCAAGCTGCAGACCAGCCGGGACGGGCGGCGCTGGCGGGATGCCGATGTCGTGGCAGGCAATACCGCCGGCGTGACCGACCGTTTCATCCGTCCGATGACGACGCGCCACGCGCGGCTGTTGATCACGAAGCCCAACCGCGCCGGCGACGGCACCGCGCGCATCTACGAGTTCGCCATCCACGCCGCGCCCTAGGCAACGCGACCTCTGGCGCGGCGCGGAGCTTGGCGGCACCACATTGTATACTCCTGCGTCTCCTTCCAGCGCGCGCATGATAAAACGGCGTCGCCACGTCATTCCGCACGGCATGTTGCGTGCAGGCAGACACACGCCGGGGCGGGCAGATTTACGTTGTGTATTTTTTTGATGGCGCCGTTGTCGCCGTTCACGCTGAACAGGGTCAACTCGTCGCTCTCCTGGTTTGCCACCAGCAAGTATTTTCCGTCCACGGTAAACGCAAAATGCCGCGGCGTCCGTCCGCCCGAATCGACGCGCTGGACCAGCGCCAGTTTTTCGCCATCCGCCGAAACACTAAAAACGGAAATGCTAGGGTCGCTCCGTTCCGAAGCATACAGCCAGCGTCCGGACGGGTGCGTTCTGATCCCGGCTGCCGAACGGGGAGACGCGATTTCACTTTGATATAACGGCACGACCCGGCGCGGCGACAACAGACCGCGCGCGTCGTCGAAGGCGAGCACGGCTATCTCTGCGGTCAGTTCGCATATCAAATAAAAATACCTCCCGGATGAGTGAAACACGCCGTGCCTGGGGCCGGAACCCGGCGCAAGGCGGACCTTGCACGATTCGCCGGCGACGGGCGGGACGCCGGTTTTATTATAATTATAGCATATCAGCTCATCCGTGCCGAGATCGGCGGCCAAAACATGGTTCCCGGACGGCGAGACCGCCACTGAATGGGGATGCGCCGTGGTCTGCCGGATCGGATGGACTCCCCTCCCGGAATGCACCATGCAGCCGGCCAGCCCGCCCACGGCGCCGTCCGCCCGCGTGTCGAACACGCAAATGCCGGGGCCATTATAATTGGACACCAGCAGACGGCGTCCATCCGTATCCATCACGACATGCGCCGGAGACTGGCCGCGGGAAGGCATCACATTGATTAATTCCAAATCATGGGTCTTCGGATTTATTTTATACGCGCTGACGGCGCCGCTGTTTTGCCCGCCGAACACCCGCAGCTCATTGACCGCATACAGGAATTTGCCGGAAGGATGACTGGTCAAAAACGATGGACTGTCGCACTCGGCCGCGAGCCTTGCGGGGCCGAGTGTGCCGCTTTCGGTGTCAAGGAGCGCGCGATAAATGCCCTGCCCGCCGCCCTTCGAATAAGTTCCGATAAAAACGGTCCGCCCGTGGCGGGGCATTTGTGTATTTTTGTTCATTCGAGCAATTGCGTGCATCCGCCAGCCGTGAACTTCAATTCGCGTATGAGCGCGGGCCGCTCGGTATTGCTGAAGTCTTGGGGAAACCCTAGCAAGGTGATCGCGCCGACCAGATCGCGCTGGCGTCCCAGCAGGGAGGTCGAGAGCGTATGGAGTTGCGGATGATAGGAGCCGAAACAATAGCCGTTTCGGCGGGATTCGCGCACGCGCCGCATCACGTCCTCGCGTTTCTGGAAGTGCCAGGCGTCGGCGGGCGAGGCGTTCAGGATGCGGGCGATCTCGTTGTCGGGAAGCGTGGCAAGAATCGTCGCGCCGCTGGAGCCGATGGCCAGGGGAAAGACCGAGCCGACACGGGAGGTGATCGCCGTGGCCTTGGGGGAACTGGCGGAAAAAATTGTCACGGCGGAATCCCCCTGGCGCACGCTGAGCTTGGCCGTGAGTCCCGTGGTCTGGGCGAGGGCGGTCAGCGGCTCGCGGACCGTCTCGATGAGCAGTTCGTGTCTCAACAGCGGACGCAGGAGCGGCACCAGTCCATACGACAGGTTAACGGTGCCATTGGGGCCGGCCTGCAGCCACCCCTCGGCCAGAAAACTTTGCAGGATGCGATAACAGGTCGTCGGGGAAATGCGCAACGTCGCCGCGAGGCATTTGGCCGTGGCGTCAACCTCGCCTTTGGCGATGGCGGCAAACACCCGGATTGCCTTGAGCAAAACGGGCACGGTATGGGGAGGAGGCGGGGAGGAGGTCTTGGGTTTCATTTCTCTATTGAATATTCGGAGGATTGCTTTCCATCAATGAAAAAGCGGTTTTATACCCTTTGCGAATGAAAATCTCCCTTCAGGTAGGGCGAGGCGTCCCGCCG
>JAIRTK010000196.1 GCA_031254955.1 Opitutaceae bacterium | reverse complement strand
TGCCTTGGTGCGGGAGAGGGTTTTGAGCGCGGCGCAGACTGCCGGTGCACCCGCGCCAGACTTGCCGGCGCTCCGGCGCCAGAGATCTTGCGGTTGCGACAAAATAAATCGAAAAGGCTCTGTTCTGTCTCATGCCTTGGCATGACGGTAACGCAGACTTCCAAGGCCGCTGGGCTTGGGCGGCGCGGAGCGCCGTCGGGCAGGTTTGGAAACCTGCGCTACGGCAGGCCGGACTTTGCTTCAGCATCAATGGAAATGGCTCTGGTATCGGGCTTGCGGATACAAAAAAGCGCCTCGCGCGTCTTGGCGCGGGGCGCTTTTGCCGGTCGAGGAATTTCGTTTTCTGTTTTCGCGCTTGCGCGCGGCGCAGGCTCAGGCGCCGAGCTGGTAGCGGGTGAAGCGGCGGACGGTGATGTTCTCGCCGATGGTGGCGATTTTTTCCGTCACCATTTCCTTGATGGTTTTGTCCGGGTTCTTCACGAAGGGTTGGTCCAGCAGGCACACGGTGGAGTAGTATTTCTCCAGCTTGCCTTCGACGATTTTCTGGATGGCCGCGGGCGGCTTGCCTTGCACTTGCGCCATCGCGATGTCGCGTTCGGCGGCGATGGCGCTCGCGGGCACTTCGTCTCGGGTCACGTAGAGCGGGCTGGCGGCGGCGATTTGCAGGCAGAGGTCTTTGCAGAAGGTCTTGAAGTCGTCGTTGCGGGCGACGAAGTCGGTCTCGCAGTTGACTTCGAGCAGCACGCCGACTTTGCCGCCGACGTGGATGTAGCTTTCGACGAGGCCTTCTTTGGTGGCGCGACCGGCCTTTTTGCCGGCGGTGGCGGCGCCTTTTTTGCGGAGGAGGGTGATGGCTTCCTCCATGTTGCCGCCGGATTCGGCGAGCGCTTTCTGGCAGTCGAGGAGGCCGGCGCCGGTTTTTTCACGAAGTTCTTTGACCGCTTGGGCGGTGACAAGGGTGCTCATGGTCGTTTTTTGCGGGTGGTTTGTGTTTCTGGTTTAAGTGGCGTTGGCGGGGCGCGGTTTATTCCGTTTCGGCGTCCGTCTCGACCGCGTCTTTGGGGGCGGCGATTTTTTTGCGGGCGGGTTTTTTCTTGGCGGCGGGTTTGGCGGCTTCCTCACCCTCGGTCGTCTCGGGGTCGGTGTCGGCGGGCGGCTCGGTTTTGCCGAGGTCGGCCCCGCCGGTTTCGCCGGTCTCGTCGGTGACGCCGGCGGCTTCGGCCACGGCGGCGGTGGCGGCGCGCAGGTCGGCTTGGCCGCGGGCGGTGCGGCGGCTTTCGCGTTGGGCCAGCCCGCTCTGGACGGCCTCGACGATGGTTTCGACGATGATGCGGATGGACTTCACGGCGTCGTCGTTGCCGGGAATCGGGTGCGAGAGCGCGGTGGGGTCGGAATTGGTGTCGATGAGGCCGATGCAGGGAATGGCGCAGCGGGCGGCTTCGGCGACGGCGATTTTTTCGTGGTTGCCGTCGATGACAAACATGGCGGCGGGCAGGCCGGTCATGTCGGCGATGCCGGAGAAGTTGCGTTGCATGCGGGCCATTTCGCGCTTGATGACGGCGGCTTCCTTGGCGGGGAGCTTGGCGAGGTCGCCGCTGGTTTCCATCTGCTGGTATTTTTTGAATTTCGCGATGGATTTTTTGACGGTGGCGAAATTGGTGAGCGTGCCGCCGAGCCAGCGGTCAACGCAGTAGGGCATGGCGGTGGCGGTGGCGGCTTCGCGGACGATGTCCTGGGCCTGGCGTTTGGTGCCGACGAAGAGCAGGTTGCCGCCGTTGGCGATGGTGTCTTCGATGAAGGCGCTGGCCTTGGCGAGGAGTTCGTGGGTCTTGCCGAGGTCGATGATGGTGATGCCTTGGCGGTGGTCGAAGACGTAGGGTTTCGAGCGCGGGTTCCAGCGTTTGGTTTGGTGTCCGAAGTGGACGCCGGCGTCGAGCAGGTCCTTGGGCGTGACGTTCATGTGATCTATGTATCTTTGGCGACTACACAGGCCGGCCGATGGGCCGCCTTGCGATCGTTTTGGATGTGTTGTTGTTGTGGTGGTGGTGAGTTCCTCGCCCGGAATGGGCGGAGCGGTCCAAAACAGAGGGCGAGGCGGGCGCTGGCAAGCGAATTTTCGCGGGGCCGTGGACAGGCCGGCACGGGGTGCAACCCAAAACGAGGTCACTGCCGGAATCTTTCCTCTTTATTCGTTCTCTTTCTCTTTCTCTTTCGTCAGGCTTCCTGCTTTGCGTGGAAATTTTTCGTCAGGAACGGGCCGGAAATTTCGAGCGAAGCGGGAAGCCTGACGAAAGAGAAAGAGAAAGAGAAAGAATAAAGAGGAAAGAAGAAAGCGCCTGGGCACATGGCCTCATGTCGAATCGGCCCTCGCGGACAGGCTGGCTCACGCTCTGGACAAAAAATCGCGCACCACCCGCACGAATTCCGCCCGTTTCTCCATGTGCGGATTGTGCCCCGCGTCCGCGATCACTTCCAGTCTCGCCCGAGGGAAATGGCCTGACATCGCCGCCCAGTCGCCCGGCCCGACGTAGCTTGATTGCGCGCCCGCCACCACCAGGACATCGCCATCGAAACGCTCCTCCTCGCGCAGCGGATTGCGCTCCAGCTCCGGCAGTGCCGCCGTGATGGCCGGCAGGTTGATCATCCAGCGCCAGCCCGCGCCACCCGCCGGCCCGCCGCCGCCACGGGCGCCGTCCGCCCGCGCCCCGGCCTCCGGCGCACGCTCCAGATTGGTCGCCAGAAACTTCCGCATCGCCCAATCTCCCACGCGCCCCTCGAAACGCATCTCCGCCTCCGCCCGCGAGTGCAGCGAGCGCAAATCCAGCTCGTTCATGGCCGCGAACTCCGCCCGGTGCGCCGCCGACACGTAATCCTTCGGCGCAATATCCACCACCACCAGCCGCGCCACCCGCCCGGCATGACGGCAGGCCAGCGTCATGGCGACCTTGCCGCCCATGCTGTGCCCCATGAACGCCGCGCGCCGCAACCCGCGCGCATCCAGCCAGCCCAACACGTCGCCGGTCATCGCCTCGTAGCTCATCCCGCCCTCA
Source organism: Opitutaceae bacterium (assembly GCA_031254955.1). Taxonomy (GTDB): domain Bacteria; phylum Verrucomicrobiota; class Verrucomicrobiia; order Opitutales; family Opitutaceae; genus Termitidicoccus. The sequence continues at coordinate 5,089 of JAIRTK010000196.1, read as the reverse complement.
TGCGGCGAACGCCCGTGATTGCGCAAATCCAGCGCCAGCACATGATGCGACACGGCTAGGTCGCCGCCCGCCGTCTGCCAGTTCCGCGACGAGCCAAGCAATCCGTGCAATACCACCAACGGCGGTTTCCCCGCGCCCCCGAAATCTCGAAAAAACAAATCCATTCCCCGCCACCCTGCCCCGCCCGCCCCGCCCCGCCAATCAAACTTTGTAGCCTTTTCCGCCTCCCTCCCCCTATTCACCCCCGCCGTTGCCTATTCGCTCCTGCCGCCGCCTGTTTCCACTTGAGGCCTATCCCTTATCAGACGTGTTCGCCAACCCTGTTTTAGCCGCCGGCTCAAAATCCAAACCAAAGCCCCCCTAACGACTGGCCAAAACCCGGTAGGGAGGCCTCTCCGAGGCCTCCGTCGGACGGAGAGGGCGGTTTGGATTTCAGGGGGAAAATCGAGGCGTTGTCGCGGCGGCCTCGGAGAGGCCGCCCTACCGGCACCGCGTAACCTCACTCACAGCGAAAACGAGGTTGGCGAACAAGTCTATTAAACCCTCGCTCTTTTGAAGAACCGGAAAGAGGGAATGCGCCACGGAGACATGGAACCATGAAATCATGGAACCACGAAGGCACGGAGGACACGGCGCCATGAAACCGTTTCCAGTTTTCGCAACTTGGCCCTGAAAACGGACAAACTGAAAACTGAAAACTCCCTCCGCCCTCCTCTTCCCTCAGCCATCCTCCTCCCTCCGCCGCCGCCGCCGTCTCCCTCTGTCCTCCGTGTCCTTCGTGCTCCGTGGTTAACTCTACTTTGTTAATCGAGGTTAAGCGGACGGCTGGCGGGATGGCATGGCATGGGCGACCTCGCCCATGTGACCGGAGGGAGGGCGCGGCGGAGGGTTACGGCGCGAGTCGCCCGTGCCACTCGGGCCACTCAATCCAACGGGCGAAGACTCCCGTGCCACTCGGACGCCCATGCCTGCCACTCGCCCCGCCCACACCCTACGCCCCGCCCGGCCTCGCGTTAACCTCGGTTAACAAAGTAGAATTAAGGGAAACGTCTAAAAATACATTTCTAACCACAAATGAACGCGAACAATCGCGAACAATCACGAACAGTCGCGAATAACCGCAAATGACCGCAAATAACCGCGAATGAACACATGCCGAGCGAAGCGATAGCCTGCCATTCACAAAGATGGATTAAAAACATAATTATTTTAAGCATAATTTTATTGTGTTTTTTATTTTACGATTATTCGCGGCTTTTTCGCGATTATCTGCATTTATCCGCGACTATTTGCATTTATTCGCGGCTTTTCGCGGTGGATTTGTCGGATTGAAAAAAAGGAATTTTCAAAACCTCCATAAAAAGAAAAAACCTTTAAATCATGCATAAGTCCTTGGTAAACAAATCCCACCGCCATCTGGAGTTGCGCGAAAGCATTTCCACGCCGCCGGCTTGTCTCGGTTGACGGCACACAAAGCGGCCTCCGCGCAACCACGGCGCGCCATTTTCCCGGACGCGCCCGCGCCCGCGATGCGAACCTCGTTTTTCGCTTCACCCCCTCCCGGCCATTTAAAACAACGCCGGGCCGAAAAAGAATTTCCGAAACGGACAGGAGTCTGTCAAGATGGGGTGCTTTTGGAAAATTCAAAAAACCGGAATTTTTCATCGCAAAAACACGGAAAGACGGAAACGCGGAATCTTATGAAAACAGACACGACAAACCCGCCTCCACGCCTCCGCCCTTCCGCGCTCCAGCGATGAAACCGGGTTTTTCAAAACACCCGACAATGAACCAACAAAAACCATAACCCGCCAACACACGCACCGCCCGACGCCCTCCCGACGCCGCCGCTCCGATCTATTCTCCCATGTCCGACGCCGCCACTCAACCCGCCGCCACCACACCCGACGCCACCACACCCGCCGCCGCCGCTTCCGCTCCCGCCGCCATCAAACTCACCCCGATGATGCAGCAATACTTTGAAGCGAAAAAACACCTCTCCCGCGACACCCTCCTCCTCTTCCGCCTCGGCGACTTTTACGAAATGTTCTACGAAGACGCCGCCATCGCCTCGAAACTCCTCGGCCTCACCCTCACCAAACGCCAGGACTTCCCCATGGCCGGCATCCCCCACCACGCGCTCAACGGCTACCTCCGCCGCCTCCTCGCCGCCGGCAGACGCGTCGCCATCTGCGACCAAGCCGAACCCGCCAAAGCCGGCAAACTCGTCCACCGCCAGCTCACCCGCATCCTCTCCCCCGGCACCATCCTCGAAAACACCCACCTCGACGCCCTCCGCAACCATTACCTCTGCGCCCTCACCCACGACCGCCGCGGCCTCCACGCCGCCTGGCTCGACCTCACCACCGGCGAATTCAAAATCGCCACCGACCCGCGCCCCGAAAACCTCCTCCCCGTCCTCACCGCCCTCGACCCCGCCGAACTCATCATCGCCGAAGACGCGCTGGACACCTGGAAAAACGCCCCGCACGAACAGACCGCCCTCCACGCCCTGGCCAACCTCTGCGCCGCCCACGCCCTCACCCCCGTCCCAGCCTACCAATTTGAACCCGCCTCCGCCCTCCGCACCGTGACCACCGCCCTCGGCGTCCTCAACCTCGAAGGCTTCGGCCTCTCCGCCAACCACCCCGGACTCGGCCCCGCCGGCGCACTCATTTACTACGCCACCGAAAACCTCCGGGCCAAACCCGAAAACCTCCGCCACCTCCAAGAATACCGCCCCTCCGCCACCCTCCTCCTCGACCCCGCCACCCTCCGCAACCTCGAAATCTTCACCTCCATCCGCGGCACCCGCGACGGCACCCTCCTCGCCGCCATCAACCGCTCCGCCACCGCCGCCGGCGCCCGCCTCCTCGAACGCTGGCTCGCCGCCCCCACCCTCGACCTCCCCGCCATCCACCGCCGCCAACACATCATCGGCGCACTCCACGCCGCCCCCGCCACCCTCGCCACCCTCCGCGGACACCTCGACGCCATCCGCGACATCCCCCGCATCCTCGGACGCCTCCAAAACCGCCTCCGCAACCCCCGCGAACTCGGCGGCATCCGCGACACCCTCGCCCACCTCCCCGCCATCCGCGCCACCCTCGCCACCCTCCCCGACCCCGAAATCGCAAACCTGACAACCCAAATCCACGAACTCCCCCCCCTCCGCGACCACCTGACCCGCGCCCTCGCCGACGAACTCCCCCCCGACCTCCAAGCCGGCAACTACATCCGCACCGGCCACGACCCCGAACTCGACCGCCTCCGCGCCCTCACCACCGACAACAAAACCTGGCTCTCCGACCTTGAACGCGCCGAACAGGAACGCACCGGCATCAAATCCCTCAAAGTCCGCTACACCGGAAACTTCGGCTACTACATCGAAGTCACCAAAGCCAACCTCCGCCTCGTCCCCCCCGACTACATCCGCCGCCAGACCACCGTCGGCGGCGAACGCTACATCACCGAAGCGCTCAAACAAAAAGAAAAAGAAATCTACCACGCCGAAGAAACCGCCCTCGCCCGCGAACTCGCCCTCTTCACCGACCTCGTCACCGCCGTCCTCGACGAATCCACCGCCCTCGCGCAAACCGCCGACACCCTCGCCGAACTCGACATCCTCGCCGGCTGGGCCTGCCTCGCCCGCGACTGGGACTACACCCGCCCCCGACTCGACGACACCGACACCCTCGAAATCACCGAAGGCCGCCACCCCGTCGTCGAACAAATGCTCAAAAACCCCGCCACCCCCCCCGCCGCCATCACCGGCCCCCAATCCTTCGTCCCCAACGACACCGCGCTCTCCGCCACCGAAGCCCAAATCGCCCTCCTCACCGGCCCCAACATGGCCGGCAAATCCACCTACATCCGCCAAGTCGCCCTCATCACCCTCATGGCCCAAATCGGCTGCTGGGTCCCCGCGAAAAACTGCCGCATCGGCCTCGTTGACCGCATCTTCTCCCGCGTCGGCGCCTCCGACGACCTCGCCCGCGGCAACTCCACCTTCATGGTCGAAATGAACGAAACCGCCAACATCCTCAACAACGCCACCCCCCGCTCCCTCATCATCCTCGACGAAATTGGCCGCGGCACCTCCACCTACGACGGCCTCAGCATCGCCTGGGCCGTCGTGGAACACCTCCACCGCGACCCCCACGCCGGCCCCCGCACCCTCTTTGCCACCCACTACCAAGAACTCACCCAACTCGAAAAACACCTCCCCCGCCTGCGAAACTACAGCGTCGCGGTGAAAGAATGGAACGACGACATCGTCTTCGTCCGCCGCGTCGTCCCCGGCGCCGCCGACCGCAGCTACGGCATCCAAGTCGCCCGCCTGGCCGGCCTCCCGCTCACCGTCATCGACCGCGCCAAGACCATCCTCGCCAAACTCGAATCCGACGACACCACCGTCGAACTCGCCACCCCCAAGACGCGCCCCAAAAAGAAAATCACCGTGAAACCCGACGACGAAACGCAACTGAACCTGCTATGACCCCCGCCCGCGCCATTCCCCCGGCACTCGCGCATCCACCTTTACCCGCCCCTTAAAAACGCCCCTTACGTTCATAATACCTCCGTCCACGTAACATCAGTGCATAATCAATCCCCATTCCCAGTGAACAGGACCCTATAGAAGCAGAGCCATGTAGGGGCTTCGCTTGCGAAGCCCGTTGCAGGAGCACGGCCGTTGCTGGTGCGCGGTTATCAAGCCGGGCGTCGCAAGCGACGCCCCTACATAAGAGTGATTTTCATTGGGAATGGGTATAACCAAGGAATGGGCATAACCCATCCCTTAAAAAGGGCTTCAGTCGGTCTCCTTGTTTTCAACCCGTCCCATCCAGCCCTCTGACATCAGTCAACAAGTCTCGGATTGCCCCCTTTTGGCTGTCCGGAAAAATGATTTTGACGAGATGGATCGCCGCATCCCAAAAAGCCAAATTCAAAAACCAAATTTTAAGGGTTCCGGTATTGACAATCAAAATGATAAGGCAAATATCCCCGCCATGTTCCCCCTTCCACAACCCAAGGCCAATTTGGCCTAATAACACTGTTCGGTGTAGAAAATGAATACCATTGAAACCGA
>JAIRTK010000070.1 GCA_031254955.1 Opitutaceae bacterium | reverse complement strand
GGGAGGGCCGGGCTGGCGCGGGTCAGAATGCGATCTGCGCGCGGGTGATGATGGCTTTTTCGTCCTTGCGCTGGAGGCCGCCGGTCGGGTTGGGCGTCGCGCTTTTCAGCCCGGTCTGGACATAGTTCAGCGAAAAGCGGAACGCCCGCGTGAGATACCAGTTGGCGCCGAGCGTCCACGACGAGGCGGAGGCCGCGCTTGCGTTCGGGTCGGCGAGCGTCGGGAACACGTCGTTGTCGATGTCGAGTTTGTCGAAGCGCGCGGCCAGTTCGAGCGCGCCCCACGCGCCTTTTTCGAGGTTGAAGGGGTTTCGGGGAATCACGCCGTTGAACGAGGAGTTTTCGCCCGTGACCACGTAGCCGGCGGCGACCTGCCAGGCCTTGTTGGTGATTTCGCGCGCGGGTTGCCCGGCGGCGGCGCGGAGATTCACGGTCGAGACCACATACTCGCCCAGCATTCCGAAAGGCCCGTTGTAATAAGACAACTGCGGCGTGTAGCGCCACGTCGAGCCGTCCTGAATCACGGTCTGGCGGATGTTGTTCACGACCACGTTGCTGCGATAGGAAAACAGCGTCTGCTGCGCGTCGGTGCGATAGCCCGAGGTGCGTCCCAAGTCGCCCTCCTGCCGGCCAACGCTGCCCGCGATGCCGAGGCCGAGTCCCTCAAGGAACGAGTCTTTCCGGTTTCTGAACGGGCGGGCAAACACGCGCGCGACGAAATCCTTGCCGCGGTCGAACTCGGCATTCTGGCTTGAGCGACCGTCGCCGACGCCGTTGAGGATGGCGAGCTGGTATTCGGTGGTCCTGCCGAACAACTCGCCGCCGAGCTGCACGCCGATGTCGCGGTTGGGCACGAGGTTCGTCGCCAGCGAGCGCTCGGGGAAAAACGCCCACGAGTCGGCTTGCAGCAACTCCAGGCCGAGCGGCGCCTTGAACTTGCCGAACTTGACCTGAAACCCCGGCGCGAAGGCGAGGTTGATGTTGGCGTCGATCAGGGAGACGCTGCTTCCGCCGTATTCGGGCACGATTTGGTATTGGAAGAGCCTGCCAAACCGGCCTTCAAAGATGATGCGTGCGCGGCGCAGCAGGAAGCCTTCGTTGGCGGGCGCGGCGGGGCCGTCGAAAAACCAGCGCGAGTCGGCTTGCACGAGCGCGCGCAGGCGGAGGGCGGAGTCGCCGTCGGCGGACGCGAGGGTGATGCCGCGGTCGTTGATGGTGAATTTCGGCGCGTCCGTGTGCCCGGCGGTCGCTGGCGCGGCGGCGGCGGTCGTGGCGACAGCGGCGGGCTTGGCGGCGGGCGCGGCAGTCGCCGGCGCGGCTTGAGCGGCGGTCGCGGTCGCGGCGAGGGGCGTGGGCGCGGCGGGGGGCGTGGGCGCGGCGGGGGGCGCGGCGGTTTGGGCGGCGTCCTTGGTCTCAAGCTGGCGCAGGCGGATGTCGAGTTGACGGACTTGCTCGCGGAGGAGCCGGATTTCCTCGTCGCGCGGGTCGGGAGCGGCGGACAGGGGCAGGGAGGCGACGCCGAACGCGAGACCGAGCACGGCGGCGAGAGCCGCCCGAAGGCTGCGACGCGGAGCGGGGAAGGGCGAGGCATGGAGTCCCGCCTGGCCGCTAATTGATTGCAATGTATTGATGGTCATAGGAATGATAATTATACTTATTAAGTGTGGATTTAAATCTGATAATTTCAGTGGGAATTAAATCAAGCTTTTTCTGATTCCTCGTTATTTTCGATGTCTGAAAACAACAGGAAATTAATACCGTTTCCCAATCGGATTCCAACTTTAGAGCCGTCTTCAGGGTAGGGCGGTCTCGCCGAGATCGCCGTCGTTTGTGGTGAGCTATTCCCGGCGGTTTCGGCGTTCCGGGCGAAGCGACAGTCCGTCAACCTCTCTGGCGGATAAAGTGTGCATTTAATTCGCAAAGGGTATGAATCAAAAACCCTCTGCGGCTCCGCTCCTCTGCGTGAGTTTTTCATTCAAACTCCTCCCGCCGGATTCCGTGCCTTCCGTGTCCCCCGTGTCCCCCGTGTCCTCCGTGGTTAACTGTCTCTTCCCCAGCCATTCAAAATTAGCGAGGAGCCACTGCTAAGGCTGGTTATGGGGGTTGTTGATGATGCGGGATTCGTTCGGGCGGAGCGTGATTTCGGCGGTGGTTTCGTCGTGGTTGAGGGTGGCCGTGACGCTGGCGGCGGTCGGGTTGCGGAGCGTCGCGCGGGCGAGTTTTCCGGCGCGCCAGACGAGGTCCACTTCAAGGCCGCCACGGGCGCGGAGGCCGCTGACGCTGCCGGCGGGCCAGGCGGCGGGGAGCGCGGGGAGGAGATGGATTTCGCCGTTGTGCGACTGGAGGAGCATTTCGGCGACGCCGGCGGTGAAGCCGTAGTTGCCGTCGATCTGGAAGGGCGGGTGCGCGTCGAGGAGGTTGGGATAGACGCCGCCCCGGCTGTAGTTCATGGCGGCGCGCACGGGGACGGGGCGGAGGAACTGGCGGGCGAGGCGCCAGGCGCGGTCGCCGTCGAGGAGGCGCGCCCAGAAGTTGATTTTCCACGCGAGCGACCAGCCGGTGCCCTCGTCGCCGCGGATTTCGAGGGCGCGGCGGGCGGCGGCGAAAAACTCCGGCGCGGCGGGTGTGATGCGGCGTCCGGGGTGCAGCGCGAAGAGGTGCGAGGCGTGGCGGTGGTGGACATCGGCCTCGGCGAAGTCCTCGAACCATTCCTGGAGTTGTCCGCGCGCGCCGATTTTGAGCGGGAAGAGGCGCGCGCGGGCGGCGGCGACACGGTGGGCGAAGGCGGAGGCAGAGGCATCGGTTCCGACGTAAGTCGATTTAAGTCGATCAAGTCGATTCGAGTCGGACGCGGAGACACCTTCGGCGTCGCCGATGCCGAGGATGCGCGCGGCCTCCTCGCAGTCGGCGAAGAGTTCCCAGATGATGGACATGTCCATCGTCGAGGCCATCGAGACGGCGGATTTTTTGCCTATTTTGCCGCTTTGGCCGGGGAGGAAAAACTCGTGCTCGGGCGAGGTGGAGGGCGCGGTGACAAGGTGGCCGCGCCCGTCCTCGACGAGCCAGTCGAGGCAGAACTCGGCGGCGCCGCGCAACACGGGCCAGGCGCGCTCGCGCAGGAAGGTTTCGTCGCGCGTGAAGGCGTAGTGCTCCCAGAAATGCAGCGCGAGCCAGGCGCCGCCGAGCGGCCAGGCGGCCCACTTGGGGTTGCCTTTGCCGTGGTCGCCGACGGGCGCGCTTTGCGCCCAGAGGTCGGTGTTGTGGTGGACGACCCAGCCGCGCGCGCGGTAGTTGACGGCGGCGGTGGCGCGTCCGTTTTTGGCGACGTTTTCAACGAGGTCGAACAGCGGCAGCGCGCACTCGGCGAGGTTGGCCGGGCCGGCGGGCCAGTAGTTCATCTCGGTGTTGATGTTGACGGTGTAATTCGAGTTCCACGGCGGGCGGATTTTGTCATTCCAGAGGCCTTGCAAGTTGGCCGGCATGGCGAAGGGGAAGCCAAGCGCGGGGCGCGGCGGGCGCGAGGCGGCGATGAGGAGGTAGCGGCCGTAGTTGAAGAGCAGCGCGGCGAGCGCGGGGTCGTCCGCGCCGGCGGCGAACGCGTCGAGGCGCGCGGGCGTGCCGGCAGGCGCGGCGGGGTTCGCGCCGAGGTCGATGGTGACGCGGCGGTAGAGCGCGCGGTGGTCGGCAAGATGGCGTTCGAGGAGCGCGGCGACGGTGACGCCCGCGGCGGCGTCGAGCGGGCGGGCGGCGAGGGCGGCGGCGTCGCGACCCTCGCGTCCGGGGGACTTGAAGGGGCCGTTGAAGCTGGTGGCGGCGCTGACAAGGAGCGTGGCGCGCGTGGCGCGGCGGATGGAGAGGACGGCGGGCGCGGGGGTGGAAACGGTGCCGCCGGCGGCGGGTTGGGTGGCACGGGCGTCCCGTCCGTGTTCGGAAGACATGGGCAAGTCGCCCATGTTACGCACTCCCACGGGCGGGGCGGGCGGGGCGCCCGTGCCACGCTCGGCGGTGCCGCCGGCGGCGGTGACTTCGCCGTCGGTTTCGACGACGCGGACATGGAGGGCGAAGGTCATGCCCTCGGGGTTGGGGCCGTCGTCATAGACAATGGCGTCGGCGTCCGCGCCGCTGTGGGCGATG
>JAIRTK010000567.1 GCA_031254955.1 Opitutaceae bacterium | reverse complement strand
TCACGCCGGGCGTCGCTTGCGACGCCCCAACAAAAGTGTTATTTTCATTGGGAATGAGTATCATACCCTTTGCAGTTAAAAAGCACCCTTCAGGTAGGGCGAGGCGTCCCGCCGAGCCGTGTGAACCGCTCGCGGCTCGGCGGGACGCCTCGTCCTACCTTTAACGGCTTCCATTGTGTGAGTTTCATTCGCAAAGGGTGTCAGGGCGGCGGTTGTCTGGGGTCTCGCTTCGCTTGGAATGGCGAAACCGCCTTATCTGCCAGAGGCTTTTCGTAGCGCAGGTTTCCCAACTTGCTCGACGGTGCTCCGCGCCGCCCAGGCCAGGCAGGCTTGGGAGTCTGCGTTACGTCAGGGCTGGGCGGGCGGTTATCGAGGAAGGCCGTGGCGGGCGTTTGCTGAGGAAGGTTGCGGCGGGCATGGGTCAGGGCGGGGGTTGTCCGGGGTCTTGCTTTGCTTGGAATGGCGAAAGCGTCCTGCCGGGCAGAGGGGTATTTTTATTCGTTTCGGGTTCAATATCTCGAAGCTTGTTTCGTTTTTCAGAGCAATGGAATCCGTTGCCGGTGTCTTCAATACCTCGGGGCTTGCACCGAGGTTCTTTATTGGGAATTGGTATAGAGCCGGGGGCGGGGCGTGCGTGCTGGGGGGGAGGGGCTGGAGAGGTGGTTGGTGGTGTTGAGGTGGGCGGCGCCGGTGTATTTTTCGGATTGCTCGTCGGCGTGGTAGCTGGAGCGCACCAGCGGGCCGCTTTCGATCACGCCGATGCCGAGCGCGAGGCCCATTTGTTTCCAGTGCGCAAACTCTTCCGGCGGCACCCAGCGTTTCACGGGCCAGTGGCGGGGCGTGGGCTGGAGGTATTGGCCGATGGTGACGATGTCGATGCGTTCGCCGGCGATGTCTTGGAGGGTTTGCTCGATTTCGCGCCGTTCTTCGCCGAGGCCGAGCATGAGGCCGGTCTTGGTGGTGAAGGCGCGGCTTTTCGCGTGGCGGAGGACGGCGAGGGAGCGGTCGTAGCGGGCTTGCACGCGCACGGGTTTTTGCAGGCGTTCGACGGTTTCCAGGTTGTGGTTGAAGATGTCGGGGCGCGCGTCGAGGACGGTGTCGATGTGCTCCGTTTTGCCTTTGAAGTCGGGGACGAGGATTTCGATGGCGGTGCGGGGGTTGCGGTGGCGGATGGCGCGGATGGTGGCGGCCCAGGCGGCGGCGCCGCCGTCGGGGAGTTCGTCGCGGGCGACGGAGGTGATGACGCAGTGGCGCAGGCCCAGGCGGGCGACGGATTCGGCGACGCGCGCGGGTTCGTCGTGGTCGGGTTGGGCGGGGCGTCCGGTGGCGATGGCGCAGAAGTTGCAGGAGCGGGTGCAGATGTTGCCGAGGATCATCATGGTGGCGGTGCCGCGGGTCCAGCATTCGCCGAGGTTCGGGCAGTGCGCGCTTTGGCAGACGGTGTGGAGGTGCTGGTTGTCCACGAGTTTGCGCACGGCGGCGCAGCCGGTGCCGGTGGGGAGTTTGGCGCGGAGCCAGGCGGGTTTGCGCGTGGTGTCGGTGTCGGTCATGTCGGTGTTGCGGTGGAGTGGAGCGGTGGAGAGTGGGGCGGTGGTGGAGTGGGTTGGCGGTGGAGTGGGTTGGCGGAGAGTGGGGCGGGTTTCAAGTGGCAAGTGAGTGGGGCGGGGTTGGCGGGGGGGTGGTGGGTGGGGCGTCGGTGTGGTCGCGCCAGCGCGGCCAGTGGCGCCAGAATTCGGTGTGGAGGGTGTGTTTTACTTTGTCGGGGGCGACGGGGTGGCCGAGTTCGGATTGCAGGGAGGTCACGGTGCCGTCGTTGGCGGCGATGCCGCAGGGGATGATGCCGGCGAAGTGGCGGAGGTTGACGTTTATGTTGAGGGCGAAGCCGTGGTAGGCGATCCAGCGGCGGACGGCCACGCCGATGGCGGCGATTTTGCGCGGGCCGATCCAGATGCCGGTTTTGCCGGGGCGGCGCGCGGCGGCGAGGCCGAGGTTGTCGAGGGTGTCGAGCAGGACTTGTTCTAGGAGGCGCAGGTAGGCGTGCAGGTCTTGGCGTGGCGCGAGGGAGACGATGGGGTAGCCGACGAGCTGGCCGGGGCCGTGGTAGGTGATGTCGCCGCCGCGGTTGGTGCGGATGACTTCGATGCCTTCGGCGCGGAGTCGGGAGGGGGGCCAGAGGAGGTTGTTTTCGGCGGAGGCGCGTTGGCCGATGGTGAAGACGGGGTCGTGTTCGGTGAGGATGAGCGTGTCGGTGATGCGGTTTTCGATGCGTTGCGTGACGAGGGTGTCTTGCATGCGTCGGGCGGTTTCGTAGTGCGTGCGGCCCCAGTCCAGCGTGAGGGGTGGCGGCGCGGGGCGTCCGGGCGCGGGTGGTGGTGTCGCCGGGGGGGCGGTGAGGTGTGGCGGCGGTGTTGGCGGCGGCGCGGGTGTTGGCGGCTGCGCGGGCATGGGGCGGGAGTGTCGCAGGTTTGCGTGGCGGCGCAATCTTTCGTGGTGTCGTGGCGGGGTGAATCACGGGTTTTTGAGCGGTATTTGCATGGTGTTTTGTGTGGCATCGGGTGTGTGTGGGGGGGGAG
>JAIRTK010000566.1 GCA_031254955.1 Opitutaceae bacterium | reverse complement strand
GCGTTTCCGCCTGTGGCGTTTTCAGGGGCGCGGACATTCTTGTCCGCGAGGTCGCGGGCTGGAAAGCCCGCGCTCCTGTTTTCGGGCGGGGCACTCGGTCTGTGGCGGGCGATTCGGGGCACTTGATTTGTGGCGGGCGGGGTCATCCGGTGGCGAGGCGGCAGGGCAGCAGGGCGGCGTCCGTCATGCCGTGGATGATTTTTTTGTCGGGGGGACAGAAGGTCGCGAGCGCGCCGCTGAGGACGGGTTGGCCGCCGAGGTTGAAGTAGTAGGGGCAGAGGCGCAGGCGTCCGTCTTCTTCGCGCGGCTGTTGTTCGCGGTCGTAAACGCGGTGGCGGGCGCGGCGGGGTTTTTTGTATTCTTGCAATACGTGCGGGTTGGCCGGGGCGGCTTTCATGGCGGCGTCGATGCCGGCCTGCCACTCTTCGCGCGAGCAGTCGCTGCCGAGCACGACGCCGCGCGCGCCCCAGGCGGTTTCGTGGTAGCCGCTGATTTTGATGACGAGTTCGCGTTCTTTCTGCGACGCGGCGGCGAGCTGGCGCCAGTCGGTCAGGGCGCGTCCGGCGACGCGCGGGCCTTCCAGCACCGCACCCGGCGGCAGTGGCGCGGGGTCGAGCACCCAGGTCTTGGGGATGAGTTTTTGGAGTCGTTGCAGCGTCGGTTGGCCCAGGGTCTCGGCCCAGAAGTCGGCGAGCCGGTGGTGGTGGAATAGCGCGAAGCCGAGTTTTTCTTCCTGAAAGGGGCGCATGGGCGGCGCGATGGCGAGTTCGCCGGCGTGCCATGATTCGAGGATGGCGTCGGCGATGCGGAGGTTCGCGAGGTCGAAAAGTTCGAAGAAGCGGTAGAGGATGTCGATTTTTTCGGGGTTGCCTTCGATGTCGAAGCAGAGGGTGTTGCCGAGCGGGAAGAGTTCTTCGGGGGTCAGGCAGCAGACGCGTTTGCCTTGGAGTTGGAGTTGCCGGGCGAGCCAGTGCATCTCGGGGCGGTAGGCGGCGGCTTCGTCGCTGACCACGAGCGCGATGAGGGGGGTGCGCAGGTCGGGGCGCAGCGCGGCGAGCGAGTCGTGGAAATGGCGGAGCATCGCGTCGTCCGCGCCGAGGATGCCGGTGGTGGTGGCGGTGGCGGAGGCGGCGGTGGTGGCGTGTGCTTTCGTCGTCGCGGTGATCGCGGCGGCGGCGGTGGTGGTGGCGGCGGGTGCTTCCGTAGCGGCGGCAGCGGCGGCGGCGGTGTTCGCTTTCGTCGTGGTGGCGGCGGGCGGGGTGTTGACGGGGCCGGCGTAGAGGCGGTTGAGAAAGGCGGTCAGGCCGATGCCGCCGGGGACGGAGTCGAGTTCGCTCATCACGAAGCCTTCGTCGGTGAGCAGCAGGTCGGGGCGGAGCACGGTGGGGTAGGCGCCGCGGTTGCGGGGGTCGCGGGCGTGCGCGACGAGCGCGGCGGGTTTGCCGCGGTCGAGGTAATCGGCGGCCCACGGGGCGAGCAGGGGTTTGTTGCGCAGGAGGTTTTTGCCGGCGGCGGAGCGCAGGTAAAGGGTTTCGAGCGCGCGGTGAAATTCGAGGCAGGCGGCGCCGATGGCGTCAAGCTCGCCGGCTTGCGCGGCGGTGAGCGGCCAGGCGGCGGGCGAGAGCCGCCAGGTTTTGTCCTCGAAAAGGGGTTGGGCGCGCAGCGCGTCGCGGAGGGTTTCGTAGGGGAGGTCTGGCATGGCTTTGGCGGGCCATCGCACGCGAAATCGGCGGCGGGCGCAACACCGCAGCGCGCGGCGTCGCCGGCGGCGGAAAACGCGGACCGCCGGTCCGGCTCACGCGCCGGCGTCGGGAGGGGCGGGCCGGTTTTCCTGTTTCCTTCGGGTAAACGCTTGCTCCGTGCGTTTCACGATACCGCAGACCACCCATAGCATCCCCGCCCCCGCCAGGAGGGAGAGGGCAAGTCTGGCGGAGTAGGGCGGGGATGTTTTCGCGCGTCTGATGTGGATCGACACATCCTCGCGTCGCAGGGCCTCGATCGCGCCAACGATGTCCGATGTCGCGCCATCCGCCCGCACCGTGATTTTGATTTGATTTTTGTCGCTGGAGGTTCCGTTCGTCCGGGATGTGAAAAACACGGACAAGAAAAATCCGGCGCTGAAAAGGGCGCAGGCAATGAATCGGGCGAGGTAGCGGTGCATGATGTTTTTTGTCGGGTGTGAACGCCGAATCCCGGCGTCGGCGGACGCGTCTCGCGCCCTACGCCGACAGGTCGGCGAACTCGGCCATGCTTTTCACCGGCCACGCCTTGTCCGTGCGGCGCACGTGGCCGGCGAGGACGCCGCCGGGGCCGAGTTCGAGGAAGCTTGTCGCGCCCGCGGCCCGCGCCGAGCGGAGGCAGTCCTCCCAGAGCACCGGCGAGACCACTTGTCGCGCCAGCGCGGCGCGGATGTCCGCGGGTTCGCCGACGGCCTTGCCGGTCGTGTTGGTGAACACCGTGAAACGCGGCGCGGCCAGCGCGACCGTCTCCAGAAACCGTGCAAATGCGTCGCGCGCCGGGGCCATCAGGCGGCTGTGGTAGGCGCCGGCGACCTTGAGTTCCATCGCCTTCTTGATGCCGCGCTCCTTGGCGGCGGCGACCGCGGCGGCGATTTTTTGTTTTTCGCCGGAGATGATGATTTGGCCGGGGCAGTTGAAGTTCGCGGTCTCGACATCGAACTCCGCGCAGAGTTTCGCGACCGTCTCGCGCGTCTCGCCCACGATGGCGGCCATGCCGCCGGCGGATTGCTCGCACGCGCTTTGCATGAGGCGGCCCCGCTCGGCGACGACGCGCAGGCCGGTGGCGAAGTCGAACACTCCCGCCGCCGTGAGCGCGGTGATTTCGCCGAGGCTGAGGCCGAGCGCGAACCGCGCGTCGCCGTCGGCCAGCCGGCCTTGTTCCTTGAGCGCCGCGAGCAGCGCGAGGCCGTGCACGAAGAGCGCGGGCTGGCAGACTTTGGTCTGCGTGAGGTCGGCGTCGGGGCCTTCAAACGAAAGGGCTTTCAAGTCCCAGCCGAGCACGGCGTTGGCCTCGTCATAGAGGGCGCGCGCGGCGGCGGAGTTGTCGTGGAGCGACTTGCCCAT